>JAICQI010000089.1 GCA_025937955.1 Pyrinomonadaceae bacterium | reverse complement strand
TAATGGGCGAGTTGTATCTGGGCGGCGTGGGAGTAGGGCGTGGTTATTGGCGGCGAGCGGAGTTAACGGCGGCGAAGTTTGTGCCTGATCCGTATGGCGGGGAGCGAGGCGCGCGGCTGTACCGGACAGGAGATGTGGTGCGGCAAGTCGGAGCGGGAGTGCTGGAATACGTTGGGCGCGCGGATTATCAGGTAAAGGTGCGCGGGCATCGCATCGAGTTGGGCGAGGTGGAGGCGGCACTGCGAGAGCAGGAGGGCGTGCGGGAGTGTGTGGTAGTCGCGCGCCAGGAAGAGGAGGGAAGCGACAAGCGCCTGGTGGCTTATGTGGTAGACGGGGCGAGCACTGCGGGTCTTGACACCGGGGAGTTGCGGCGGGTGCTAAAGAAGCGTTTGCCGGATCACATGGTTCCTTCGCTGTTCGTGTTGATGGAAGAGTTGCCGCTGACCGCCAACGGGAAGATAGACCGGCGGGCTTTGCCCGAGCCGAACGGAATGAAAACCTCTACCGAGAGAGGGTATATAGCACCGCGGACTCCGGTGGAGGAGATGCTGGCAGGAATTTGGTCAACAGTACTGGGCATTGCGAAGGTGAGCATTCACGACACTTTCTTCGATCTGGGTGGCCATTCGCTTTTAGCCACGCAGGTCATCTCGAGGGTGCGTGCAGCTTTCGATATCGAGATCCGACTGCCTACGTTCTTCGAAGAGCCGACGATTGCCGGGCTCGCGGCCAATGTCGAAGCCGCTCTTCAAGAGAAGTCAGAGTTCGAGGTGCCTCCGATTCGACCAGTTCCGCGAAGCGGGGAGTTACCGCTGTCATTCGCGCAGCAACGACTTTGGTTTCTGGACCAGTGGGAACCATCGAGCCCGTTCTATAACGCACCCTCGGTGCTGCGACTCTCGGGCCGGCTAGAGTTAGCAGTGCTGCAGCGCACCTTGTGTGAAGTAGTGCGGCGGCATGAAGTGCTGCGCACCTCATTCCCGAGTGTGGCGGGACAACCGCGCCAACGGATCGTGGAGAGCTGGCAGCCGGCGCTGCCGTTGATCGACCTTTCGGGACTGGACCAGGCGCTGGTCCAGGAAGCGACGAAGTGGTTGGTGCAGCGCGAGGCGTTGCAGCCTTTCGACCTGGCGACGGGGCCGCTGTTGCGCGCGACGCTGCTGCGGATGAGTGCCGAGGAGCATGTGCTTTTGTTCACCATGCATCACATCGTCTCGGACGGATGGTCCATGGGCCTGTTGGTGAGAGAAGTGGCGGCACTTTACAAAGCATATCAGGAAGGACAGGAGTCGCCGCTGGAAGAGTTGGCGGTGCAGTATGCGGACTATGCGGTGTGGCAGCGCGAGTGGCTGGCCGGAGAAGTGTTGGAGGGGCAGTTGGAGTACTGGCGGCGACAGTTGGCCGGAGCGCCGGCGGTGCTGGAGTTGCCGACGGACCGGCCGCGGCCGCGGGTGCAGAGTTATCGGGGCGCGACCTCGGAGTTTCGGTTGAGTGAGGAGTTGACGGCGGGGTTGAAGGAGTTGTCGCGACGGAGTGGGGTGACGCTGTTCATGACGCTGTTGGCTGGGTTTGAAGTGTTGTTGTGGCGGCTGAGCGGGCAGGAAGACATCTGCGTCGGAACGGCGATCGCGAACCGGACGCGACGGGAGACGGAGGGAGTGATCGGGTTCTTCGTGAACACGCTGGTGCTGCGGGCGGAACTGAGTGGTGAATTGAGCTTCCGGGAGTTGTTGGGGCGCGTGCGGGAGGTGTGTCTGGGAGCGTCTGGCCATCAGGAGGTGCCGTTCGAGCGGTTAGTAGAGGAGCTGAGACCGGAGCGGAGCTTGAGTCATTCGCCGCTGTTTCAGGTGGCGTTTGGATTGGACAATGCGCCGCGCGACGAATTGGAGTTACCGGGGCTGAAGTTAACGGGGATTCAGTTGGAGGACGAAGTAGTGCGCTTCGACCTGACGTTGTGGATGGTGGAAGACGCCGGGGAGTTGTTAGGGCGGTGGACGTATCGAACGGAGTTGTTTGATGCGCAGCGAATAGAGCAGATGAGCCGGCACCTGGAGACACTGTTGCAGAGCATCGTGGCGAATCCAGACGCAGCAGTAGAAACGCTGGAGATGTTTACCGCGGCCGAGAAAGAGCAGAGCGAGATTGAAGCAACGGTCCGGGAGGATTTGATTTCCGAGAAGTTACTGATGACGACAAGGAAAGCAGTCAAGCTGGCCGAAAGTGTGACTTAGATGAATCCCATGGCGACAATCGTGCCGGCGCTCCTTGAAGAATGGATGAGGGAGTACTACTTCAAGACCGACATCGACATCGGGAGTAGCGGAGTTGAAAGCTTTTCTTTAGGCCAAATTCGCAAGTTGCTCGGCATCACTGAAAGTGAACTGGACAACATCGTCTTTGATGATAGCGAAACGCTCGGAGGCTTCGGTTTAAGAAAGGCCATCGCCGAACGCTACGGGAACGGTGATCCGGAGCGCGTTATCGCCACCCATGGATCAAGCGAAGCGATTTTTCTGATTATGACTGCGCTTCTGAATCCCGGTGACGAGGTTCTTGTTCTTGACCCTTCGTATCAGCAACTGTTCTCAATCGCCAAAGCGGTCGGATGCCGGTTGAAGTTCTGGCCGTTACGTTTTGAAAACGGCTTCACTCCTGATGTGGAGGAAGCGAAGAGATTAATAACCGACCGTACGCGAATGGTAGTAGTAAATTTTCCGCACAACCCGACCGGAGCCTCTCTCACTCGTGAACAACAGGAAGAACTTGTGAAGGCAACTGCCGCCGTGGGCGCCTATCTCGTTTGGGACGCGGCCTTCGCTGAAATAACGTATGACTCCGCGCCGCTGCCTGACCCTGTGCAATACGAGCGCTGCATTTCCATGGGCACGCTTTCAAAAAGCTTTGGCCTGCCCGGCTTGAGGGTCGGCTGGTGTTTGGCTTCCGCGAATGTGCTGCAACGCTTTGCAAAGTTGCGCGACTACACCATCCTGCATCTTTCACCTCTAATCGAATTGATTGCTCAAAGAACGATAGAGCAAGCGCCAGTCGTTGTAGGCGAGCGCCTGCGGCAAGCTTACGCGAATCTGGATATTCTCAAGATGTGGTGCGACGAGCATCGGGAGTTTGTGGAGTGGATCCCTCCAAGGGGCGGGGTGTGTTGCTTTCCGCGCCTGCGAAGGATCAGCGACGTGGAGACTTTCTGCCACCGCCTCGCTCGCTCTTACGGCGTCCTGCTCGTCCCCGGCAATTGTTTTAACAAACCTTTCCATGTCCGGCTAGGGTTCGGTGGGGCAACCCCGAAGGTAATGGAAGGGCTTTCACGTTTCTCTAACCTACTCAAAGTAACGGCTGCGTCCGCAGCGTCCGCACCATAACGAGTCCGCACTCCTCGCCATAAAGAACATCCATTTCGCCACTTTGCGCCCACGCATTGAGGTGAGAAGCATCCGGGCGTTGTTGTCGCAAGCCAACAGAGCCCTGACGCGTAATCCAACTGAAAGGACCCATCAATGAATCAGCTTGTGCTCAGTACAGAGGAAATTACTGAAATAAAAGCACTGCTGAGTGAAGTCGCGAGGCGACACAACTCGGCAGAAGATCCGGATTTGCTGAGCGATGCATGCGTTTATGGACACGAACTTCCGAGGCGCGTGCGCAAGTTTCTCAACAATTTCAAAACCTTGGAATCACCACCGGGGATAAGTTTAATCTCCGGGTATACGATTGACGACAACAAAATCGGCACTACGCCGACTCACTGGAAAACGAAGCCTGCGATCTCACCTTCACTGGAAGAGGAGATTTTACTTGTCCTTTTTGGCTCGCTGTTGGGAGACCTGCTCGGCTGGTTGACCCAACAGGACGGCCACATCATTCACGACGTTATGCCGATTAAAGGCCACGAGCACGAACAACTCGGCTCCAGCAGCGAGGAATTACTGTGGTGGCATACTGAAGACGCCTTCCATCCATACCGGTGCGACTACCTGGCCATGATGTGTCTGCGCAATCTCGATAACGTGGAAACCACTATGGGTTATCCGGATTGGGCCGAACTCAGCCCCAGGACCATCGATATACTGTTTGAGCCGCGCTTCAGTATTCACCCTGACGAATCTCATCTGGAGAAGAATAAATCGGATATCACCAAGCGAACCGGCTCCCAGCAGCTCATGTTGAAAAGCTCCTACGAGAAGATTAACCGCATGAACAAAGACCCCGAAAAAATATCGGTGTTATTCGGGGACCGGAAATCGCCTTACGTGCGCATCGACCCATATTTCATGGATCCATTGAAGGACGATGAAGAGGCGCAGCAGGCACTGGACCAGCTGATAAAAAACATCGACGCCAACTTGTTCGGCAAAGCTTTACAGCCCGGTGATTTTATCTTTATCGACAATTACCGGGTGGTGCACGGCAGAAAACCATTCAAGGCGAGGTTCGATGGATATGATCGTTGGCTTAAAAGAGCAAACATAACCCGCGACCTCAGAAAGTCTCGCGCCACGCGCAGCTCCAACACCTCACCGGTAATTTTTTAAGCAGCGCGTGGCAGGCCTGGGGCCTTACCCCCCAACTTTATTCGATGAATTAACCAGACACGACTTGGATCGGGTCAGTACAGGGAGCGGTAGCGACCTGGTCCAACCATTGGAGTCAAGAATCATTAGGAATTCGCATGCTGATAGCTGACCAGGTCGCTACCGCTCCCTGTACTGACCCGATCCAAGCTACCAGGCTCCAGCTCGTGAGGAGAGTATCGGTATGACAACTAGCAATAATCTCGATTGCGTGATCATCGGGCACAACGATATGGATTTCCAAACCGTACAGTTGGCGCTTGAAAAGATTGGAAAGCATTCCGGGGCCTACAACGATCTTAAGGCTAATTCAGTTCTCTTCAACGGGAAGAGAATAACCTACATGACTCTGCTTAATCAGACGCTGAAGAAAGCCACCGGAGTAGACCCTGGCCTGCACGCTTGCGAGCTGCCCCACCTGGGCGCGGCCTATTTGAAGAGCTTTTTATGCAAACGTAATTTCAACGTTGAGATTGTGAACTCCTTTAATTGTGAGAAAGAACGTCTGAAAGAGTTGCTGGCGCAATCGCCGAAGGCGGTGGCAATAACCACCACTCTCTACGTCGATTACAGTCCGATAGTGGAGATCGTCGAGTTCGTGAGGCAGCACAATCGGGAGACCAAAATCATCGTCGGTGGACCACACATCTATACCATTTGCTCAGATCACGATCCGGCGACGCAGGACTATATCTTTAAGGAGATCGGCGCCGATATTTACATCTTCGACTCTCAGGGGGAATTAGCTCTTTCGAAGATCATGGCCGAGCTGCAGAATCAGAATCCTGATCTCAGCCACGTACCAAACCTCACTTACACTTCCGATAACGTTAATTTTCACCGGACGCCCAGGGTGATTGAAGATAACGATATGGATGAGAACGCCGTCAACTGGGGCTATTTCAACTCGGACTATTACGTACCGACTGTGCAAATCCGCACCGCCCGAAGTTGCGCTTTCAAATGCTCCTTCTGCCGTTACCCGGCGTTCGCAGGGTCGTTGAATTTAACGAGCCATGATGTGCTCGAGCGTGAACTACAACTGCTGCATTCCTCGGGTGTGAAAAACGTCGTCTTTATTGACGACACTTTCAACGTTCCGCTGCCGAGGTTCAAGGACATCTGTCGAATGATGATCAAACATCAGTTCGGCTTCAACTGGTTCTCCTTCTTCAGGTGTTCGAACGCTGACGACGAAGCCTTCGATCTCATGAAAGAGAGCGGCTGTAAGGGCGTGTTCCTTGGCATCGAGTCAGGCGATCCAAGAATTCTGAAGAATATGAACAAGTTTGCGGATGTGGATAGGTACAGGTATGGCATTCGTAAGCTGAAGGATAACGGCATCATCACATTCGCTACGATCATTGTCGGCTTTCCAGGAGAGACTCAGGAGTCCATACAAAACACGACCAATTTCCTTCAGGAGACCTCGCCGAACTTTTACCGGCTGGAGTTGTACTACCACTACACGAATGTTCCGATTCATAAAGAAGCGGAGAAGCACGGCATTCGCGGCACGGGCTATAGCTGGAAACACAACACGATGGACTGGAAGGAAGCTAGTCAGGCTTTAAGAACGATGTACAAAACCATCAAAGGTCCAATCATCGTACCGGGTTACATGTTCGACTTCTGGTCGATCCCATACCTGCTGGGCAAGGGAATTTCCATTGAACAGTTCACCGAGTTCACCAGCACGGCCCAGGAGATCCTCGTGCAAGGTCTCGACGACAACGCCATTCCAAACATCAACGGGCAGGACGAAAAATTGGTCTCCATCTTCCGTCCAGCGCTCGTTGGCGCATATTAGCCATAGAGCTTATCTGCAAAGCCTTATCGGGAGTAAGTAGTGCGTCAGTTTGAATTTGGAATAATACGCCGAAGGCGTTGGCTAATTTCAGCCCAGGGTTGTCGCTGCGCTCCAACCCTGGGGATCATCAATTAATTTTTGTTCAACCCTGAAAGGGTTCGCCCCCGCGATAAACCCTTTCAGGGTTAAAGGCCTTCTTTATAACTCTTATCCCAGGGTTGTCGCTGCGCTCCAACCCTGGGCTGAAATTAGCCAACGCCTTCGGCGTAATTTCAAAATTGACACACCACTCGAGAGGATGAGCAGCATGAATGCTAGCGAAGGTAGCGCCGGCAGATTCCGCACCATGCAGCGTAAAGCAGTGCGCATCACGCCGGATGCGGTCGTGCGATACAGCTACCTGGATGAGGACAAGCGCTTTCCGCTGGTGATCCAGCCGGGGGTGGATGGTGTCAATCTCGCAGGGTGGGCGGCAGCCAACCGCGAGCAGCTTGAAGCACGATTGCTGCAACACGGAGCGATCCTCTTCCGGAACTTCAACGTGAATTCCGCCATCCATCTCGACGAATTTATTCAAGCGACCTGCGGACAACCGTTGGAGTACCAGGAACGTTCTTCACCACGTAGTCAGGTGCAAGGCAACATCTACACTTCAACCGATCATCCCCCCGACGAACCAATCTTTCTGCATAACGAGCAGTCATACAACCTTACTTTTCCGTTGAGGATTTTGTTCTTTTGTACTCAACCGGCGCCGCAAGGCGGGGCCACACCGATTGCTGACACGCGCAAAATCTTCAACCGTATCAGCAGGGAGACAAGAGAACGCTTCATTGAAAAGAAGTACATGTATACGCGCAACTTCGGCGACGGCTTTGGCCTGTCATGGCAAACGGCCTTCCAGACCACGGATAAGAGTGCGGTGGAAAACTACTGCCGCCGGAATGATATTAGGTGGGAATGGAAAAGCAACGAACGTTTGCGAACGCAGCAAGTACGCCGGGCCGTCGCTTATCACCCGCGGACTGGTGAACCGGCATGGTTCAATCACCTGACATTCTTCAACTTTTCGACTTTGGAGCCTGCGGTGCGTCAGGCTTTGTTGATGATGTTTTCCGAGGAAGACCTGCCGAATCACACCTACTACGGAGATGGCTCACCCATTGAGCCAGAAGTGTTAGACGAACTTCGCGCGGCATACCGGCAAGAAACAGTCAGCTTCCCCTGGCAGAAGGGCGACATCCTGATGCTGGACAACATGCTGGCCTCACACGGGCGCGAGCCATACTCAGGCCAACGGCAAGTTCTCGTAGGAATGGCCGAGCCATACAGCTGGGAACTCATCCCGACGACTCCTGGATCGGGTCAGTACAGGGAGCGGTAGCGACCTGGTCAGTGATCAGCATGCGATTTTCGCAACGATTTTGAGTCCCATGGTTAACCTGGTCGATATCGCCCCCTGTACTGACCCGGTCCAGGTGCGATCCCTACTTTTGAAGCAAAGCCCCCACCCGGCAAATTAGTAAATCAAGATCATGTTTGAAGAAATCATCGAGGGGTTTCGCCTGTCACCGGCGCAGCAGCGGCTGTGGCAACAGATGAACCGGTACGGCGCTTCGGCCTTTCGCTCGGCAGTTCGAATCTCGGTGCGTGGTCCACTTGACCGCAACGTGCTGCGCCGGGCGTGGCTGCAGCTGGCGAATCGCCACGAAGTAATACGCACAACTTTCAGTTCCGCGCCAGGTCTGGATCTTCCGGTTCAGGTGGTCGGCGCTGCAGATGAACCGGCGCTGGACCTCGCGATGGTTTGTGGAGAGGCGAGAGATGGATGGCAAGTGCGTGTTCAGGAGAAAGGTGATCTCCAGAGCGAAGTGGAAGTAGTGACGAACGCGATGTTGGCCGACAGGCGAACCATGCAGAACCTCGTGGCGGAGTTGGCGCGTTGCTACGAAGCTGCATTCGCTAATCGCGAGCTCGAGGATGAGCCGGCAGTGCAGTATGCCGATTTCTCCGAGTGGCAACACGAGATGTTGGAGAGCGAGGAAGCAGAGAGAGCACGTCAACTGTGGACTGGGAACAGCGGGCGCGAGAACGGAGTGTTGCGATTGCCAGACGAGCCGGACTCGTTGGGGAGCACCGGCTTCGCGCCGCAGTCAGTCACAGTGGAAGTAAGTCCAGAAGTAGCGGAGCAGCTGAAAGAGACTGGGGCGCAGTTGGATGCGAGCCTCGAGGAAATATTAGAGGCGGGCTGGCGAATTTTATTGTGGCGCTTGAGTGGGGAGACTGACGTTACTGTCGCTCGACTCTTCGACGGAAGAAGAGTCAAACATTTAAAGAGCGCATTCGGACTCTTCGCTAAATACCTGCCTGTTCCTTGTCGTCTGGCTGGGACTTACCGTTTTTCCAAAATTGTGCGACAGCTGAAAGATTCAGTCAGAACTATCGCTGCGCAGCAAGACTACCTGACACCTGAAGATTCTTACGCCTCCTGGATCGGATTCGATTTCGAGTCGCTGCAAGACACGTCGGAGAGCAACGGAGTCAGTTTCAGTATTTCGCAACTCTACAGCTGCGTGGAATGCCTCAAGCTGAGATTGTCAGTGCAGGAAGCCAACGACCGGCTGCGTTTTGATTTGCACTACGATCCGGCAGTTTACGCGGCAGAGACTGTGGAGCGTTGGGCCGCATCTCTGGTGACGCTGTTGGAGAACGCAGCACAACATCCGCACGCACTCATCAGGGACCTGGAGATAATCGGGGAGCGTGAGCATCGTCAACTGCTGGTCGAGCGGAACGACACGGCGGTTGATTACCCAAAAGAGCTTTGCATCCATGAACTATTCGAAGCGCAGGTCGTTCGCACGCCGGACCTGCCCGCCGTCATCTTTAAAGATAGCCGGCTCAGCTATGGGGAGTTGAACGAAAGGGCCAATCAGGTGGCGCGATACCTGCGCCGGCACGCAGTCGGAGCCGAGGTGTTGGTAGGAGTATGCCTGGAACGCTCAGTCGAACTCGTCGTTGCGGTGCTCGGCGTGCTAAAAGCCGGCGGGGCGTACGTGCCTTTAGATCCTGAGCAGCCACCGTCACGCTTATCACGGATGATTACGGATGCGGAAACGGCGGTGCTGTTGACACAGCACAGCGTGGCTGCGCGGTTTTCAGATGCTGTCCCTTCGCAAGTCGTTTGTGTAGATACCGACGCGGACGCTATCGCCCAGGAGAGCAGAGAGAACCTCGACGCCAATACACGCGCAGAAAATCTTGCTTACGTTATCTACACCTCGGGTTCAACTGGCACACCCAAGGGAGTGATGGTCCAACACCGCTCGGTGCTCAACCTCCTGACTGCGCTGCAACGCGCAATCTACGTAAATCTCCCGGTACCTTCGCACGTTACTCTCAACGCGCCTTTCTCCTTCGATGCCTCCGTCAAACAGCTTATCCAATTGCTTGCCGGGCACACGCTTCATCTGGTGCCGGAAGATTTGCGCCGCGATGGCGAGCAGTTGCTCCGTTGGCTGGGCGAGCAGCAAGTGACAGTCTTCGATTGCACTCCGGCGCAGTTGCAACTGTTGTTCGACGCAGGACTTGGTGCGGCGACGATGGCGGACGAAACACTACGCGCCGTGCTGGTTGGCGGTGAGGCCATCAACGACGATCTTTGGACGCGTCTCGGTAGCAGCACGCGGACTCGTTATTACAACGTTTATGGCCCAACTGAGTGCACCGTGGATGCATTAGTGTGCGAGATAAAGAACGGCGATATGCATGGGCCGCCGAATATTGGAACGCCAGTGGCGAACACCCAGGCATTTGTGCTCAGCGAGTCGCAGCGGCTGTTGCCGACAGGCGTGACGGGTGAATTGCACCTTGGCGGGGCCGGGCTTGCAAGAGGCTACCTGAATCGACCGGAGTTGACGGCAGAAAAGTTTGTGCCCGATTCCTATAGCGGTGAGGCCGGAGCGAGGCTGTACCGCACAGGCGATCTCGTACGCTACTTGCCGAACGGTCAGGTAGAGTTCAAGGGGCGCACCGATCATCAGGTGAAGGTCCGAGGTTACCGGGTAGAGCTGGGCGAGATTGAGGCGGTGCTCCGGGGGCATAAAGCGGTGCGCCAGTGTGTGGTGACGACGCACGAGGACGAATCGGGGTCAAAGAGGCTCGTCGCATACGTCGTGGAAGCGGCCGCTACTCATGCCCGTAATAATGGCGACGCAAACGGACTGTATAGCCTGCCTAACGGGATGACCGTCGCGCACGAGAACAAGAACGAAACGGATTATCTCTACGGTGAGATATTTCAGGAGCAGACATACTTCCGTCACGACATTGGCCTGCGCGACGGGGCGTGCGTCTTCGATGTGGGCGCGAACATCGGACTCTTTACACTCTTCGTAACGCAGCACTGGAAAGATCTCACCGTCTACGCGTTCGAGCCCATCCCGCACATTTACGCAAATCTACAACACAACGCAAGCCTCAGCGGTGGCTCAGTCAAGACCTTGCCGGTCGGGCTGTCTAACGAAGAAAAGATTGAGACATTCGCTTTCTACCCACGCTACACAATGATGAGCGGGATCAACGCCTACGCTAATGCTGCGCAAGAGGTTGAGGTTATCAAGCAGTACCTGCGCAACGAAGAACAAAGTGGCGTGACCGGAGCATCGGAGTTGTTAGCGCACTCGGACGATTTACTGGCCGGACGCTTCGAATCCAAACTCCAGCAGTGCCGGCTGCGCGCTCTCTCAGACATCATCCGAGAAGAAAAAGTCGATCGCATCGATCTCCTGAAGGTGGATGTGCAGCGCGCTGAGATGGACGTACTTCAAGGCATCAGGGATGAGGATTGGCAGCGGATAGAGCAGGTGGTGATGGAAGTGCACGACATTGAAGGCGGGGCGACCGCCGGACGCATCGAGGAGATCACCGCGCTACTCAAGAAACATAGTTTCAGTGTGGTTGTAGAACAGGAAGAATTGCTGCAGGGCACCGATCGTTACAACCTCTACGCCGTGAAGCAGAGGGCAAATGGGCATCAGTCGAACGGGCGAGAGAAACCGTTAACCGCACCGTTGTTCAGGCCGCCGTCAGCAGCTGCCGTCGTCACAACTAACGGCGAGAACTCTAAAGTCCTGAGCGATGAGTTGCGCCGCTACCTACGTGAACAGTTGCCGGATTACATGATGCCGTCAACAGTCATCATGCTTGATAAGTTGCCTTTGACGCCTCACGGCAAAGTTGATCGAAAAGCACTACCCGCGCCGGAGTCGGCGGCCGGAAAATTGTCGGAACAATCTGGTGCAGCTCTGCCACGCACACCACATGAAGAGTTAGTGGCTAACGTTTGGGAATCGGTTTTAAATGTTAGAGGTATAGGTCGCGATGACAACTTCTTCGAGTTGGGTGGCCATTCGCTTTTGGCCACGCAGGTCGTGTCACGTATGCGTGAGGTGTTCCAAATCGATTTGCCATTGCGGAC
Source organism: Pyrinomonadaceae bacterium (assembly GCA_025937955.1). Lineage (GTDB taxonomy): Bacteria > Acidobacteriota > Blastocatellia > Pyrinomonadales > Pyrinomonadaceae > PSRF01. Next base: position 251 of record JAICQI010000089.1, on the reverse strand, counting down.
TTTATTTGAGCAACCGACTGTAGCGGCCATTGCCGTAAGCGTTGGGGAGGCACTCAAGCTTAAGTCTCACCTAACTCCAACCCCTCCGATTCGACCAGTTCCTCGTAGCGGAGAGTTGCCGTTGTCATTCGCGCAGCAACGACTCTGGTTCCTGGACCAGTGGGAACCATCGAGCCCGTTCTATAACTCACTCTCGGTGCTGCGACTCTCGGGCCGCCTGGAGTTAGCAGTGCTGCAGCGCACCTTGTCTG
>JAICQI010000183.1 GCA_025937955.1 Pyrinomonadaceae bacterium | reverse complement strand
CTGTTCCCCGATCGGGTGGAGAGGATCTTCCGGCAATTGAGGGAAGAACTCGATATGCGCCTGGGCTTTCATGCACATGACTCGCTCCATCTCGCTTTTGCGAACAGTCTGGCAGCAATCAGAGGCGGAGCCACACTGCTCGACAGCTCGTTGGGTGGCATGGGCAAGGGCGCTGGTAACTTAGTAACTGAATTGATTTGCTCTTATTTCAAGGCTTTTTATGAGGCGCAGTTCGCCATCGGTGAGTTCACAACGATGGCCTGTTATACCCTGAGTGAGTGGATCAGAGCAGACCACGTCAGCCGGTGCGAGAGCACGCTCTCGGCTCTGCTTGATTTGAACGCAGACAAGCTAAAACAAAAGGTTACTGCGGCTAAACAAGCACAGAGACCGTTACTGCTCGAGCTGGAAGCCGACCTCGAAGCACAATTCATGGAGCCGGTCGGGGCTGAACTCGCTTCAACGGTTTCCATAGGAAAAGCACCGAAAACCGTTGAAACACTTTCTCCTGATCCTTCACTTCTAAGCACCGAGCTAAGCCCCGTGTGAATAAAACGACTTTCGAAGCAAAGCCAATGACAAAGTCGTCCTCCAACACTGCGACCCAGACCACCTCTATCAAAGAGGAAAAGCCGGTTGCAGCGTTTCCCCTCTGTTTTCATAAAGACGCTTTTATTCCGTGGGAGCGAGCGACGTTGCACGCCAACAGTCTTGCTATGCGTTATGCCTTGTCAGCATTCGAAGGCATCCGCGTCTACGTGCAAAGCGACGCAACAGCCGCGCGTGCTTTTCGGCTCGAGGCCCATCTCGATCGTTTGCGCAGATCCTTACAACTCATGCGTCTTCCGTACCCGCAAGGGATCGACATTGGCGACGTCATTAATCAAGTAATAGAGAGAAATGCAGTCAACGAAGATTCTTATCTGCGCGTGTCGGTAAGCGCGGATAACTTCGGCGACATTGGCGCTGTCGTGCGTACGTGTCTGAACGTGTCCGTTTCGCGCATGGGAAGGAAAAAATGGCTTGCCGAAGAACGTGCCATGCGCGTCGCCATCAGTCATTGGCAACGCGCGCCCGAAGCGGCGTTTCCGGCAGCCGCAAAGAACATTTCAAACTATGCCGGACCACGTCTGGCGTTGCTCGAAGCACGCGACAACGGCTACGACAGCGTCGTGCTAACCAACCACGACGGATTTTTGTGTGAGAGTCCGACCGCGATACTTTTTGTAGTCCGTGACGGAGCCTTGCTCACACCGCCGCTTAGTGAAGGAGTACTCCCAAGTATTACTCGCGTCACAGTCTTCGATCTCTGCAAAACGCTCGGAATCGAGGCGCGAGAACAGAGACTTTCCCGAACGGATGCCTACCTGGCTGAGGAAGCGTTTCTTTGTGGGACAGGCCTGGAGTTTGCTCCCATCGCCACCTTTGATTCCCACGCGTTAACTGCGTGGAAAGAATGGCCGATTACACCTCGCATCATCGATGCATACTTTCACCACGTACGCGGCAAGTCTCTGAACGAACTTTCCGCGGACGCTTTGCTTGGATCGGGGCAGTACAGGGAGCGGTAGCGACCTGGTCAGTGATCAGCATGCGATGTCCTAACGATTTTGATTCCTCATCGTTTGACCAGGTCGCTATCGCTCCCTGTACTGACCCGATCCAAGTGAAATTTCCGACTTTTGAGGCAACGCCCTCTGCGGATCAAACGCGAGGTAAGGGAATATGATCGACTGGGGCAGGGCAGGTGCGTTACTGGCATCGATAGACTCGAAAGCTGACGCCGTCGGAACAGACGCGGCGCGAGTTGTTGCCACCTCACCACGTTTTCAAAACAAAGACTTTCCACTATCTCCGCTGCCGCTCGCAGTGGCGGCTTCCAAAGTCGAAGAACATCGCCGCACGGCGGAGCGATACATGACGCTACTCGAACGCGTGCTCGAGTTGTACGCTGCGTCCGGCGATGTTCGTTCCTACTTCGCACTCACAGAAGACGAAGAGAGCCTCGCGCGCGTGCCCGCAACGCTGACTCCCTCGATCCGTATCTCTCGTCTGGACGGATACCTGAAACAGTTGGATGGCAAGATATGTTTTCTCGAAAACAATACAGATTGTCCTGCAGGTATTCTGTTTACTGAGCGGCTCAACCTGATGCTTGACCGGATAATCAAAAACCTCAATCCGCAGATCGCGAGTGAAGTGGTGGAGTTGCCACTGGATCAGACCGACTGTGCGCGACAGGAACTACTTGCGGCTTATCGTCAGCAGGGCGGCGATAAGGAAGATCCGGTAATCGCTATTCTTCAGATCAGCGGCAGAGCGAACGCTGAAAGCGTCGAGATGGCGGAGGAGTTTTCCACCCGAGGTACGCCGGCGTTCGTGGCAGACCCGCGAGAGGTCGCAGTTTCGGCAAAGGGCGTTGATGTCGGCGGCAGGCAAGCGGACATCATTTGGAACAAAGTCAATACGGTCTACTGGAACCAGTTGGTAGCCGAATCGCCGGCGTTGCTCAAGCGATGGCTCGAGGCTGTTACGTCAGGCCGCGTTTGTCATATCAATCCTTTCTCAGCACGATATGTGACGGAGAGCAAGAGTTGCGCGGCGTTTCTGCAAGAGGCAGAGTTCGCGGACCATTTCGATCACGCGGATCGCGAGTTTTTAAGAAGTGTCCTGCCGTGGTCGCGCAAAGTAAAGACGGGAAAGGTTGTCGAGTATGGCGACGAACACATTGAGATTACGGAGCTGCTTCTTTCCCGGCCGGCTGATTTCGTCATCAAGGAGCCGTACGACATTCGTGGTGATGGTGTAACGATTGGCCGCGGAGTTCCACGTGATTACTGGGTCGAGAAGGTGAAGCTCGCTGCGCGCAAGGGCTACACGGCGCAGGAATTCATAACGGGCCAGGCCTATCCCGTGCTGCTCGATACTGCGCAGATGGAAGTGGCGCTCCTGACGGCGAGTCTCGATTCCTTCATGTTTGGCGGCCGCTTGTGTGGACTAGGTTCCAAGGCGGGACTCGGATACAAAGTCAACGTCTTCCAGGGCGGTAGAAAACTCGCCGTCCGCGTTTACAACTCCAGGAAAGGTTAATCACGAAAAAGGATGAAAGTCGATCGCATCATTCTGCGATTTGTGCGCGTACCGTTGCGATTTACCTTTCAAAACCGCTGGCAGAAGATCCGTGAATGGACCAAGCTGATCGCTGAAGTGCAGACGGTGGATGGTGCTTACGGTTACGGCGAGTCCACTTCGATGGAGACGCCGTACTACTGCTCCGAGACCATCGAAACAAACCATTGGGCGATCAGGAAATGGCTCTCGGAGCCGCTGCTGAATTGTGAGTTTGAGCATCCGCGTGAAATAGACGAGGCATTTTCTTTGATCTCGGGCCATCACGAAAGCAAGGCGACTTTGGAATGCGCGGTCTGGGACCTTTACGCGCGAGCACATTCAATCCCTCTTTATGAGCTAATCGGAGGGGAACGGCGACCCGTTAAGTCAGGGGCGACTTGCGGAGTTAAGAAAGACATTGAGGCCGCACTCAAAGCCATCGGCGACGCGGTCAATGCGGGTTACGAACGCATCAAGCTCAAGATCAAACCAGGGTGGGACAGGGAGCTGCTTGCAGAAGTGCGCAAAACGTTTCCGAAGGTGATCATCCTGGCCGATGCCAACGGCGGTTATACGGAAAAGGACATGGAGAAACTGGCGACGTTCGATAAATTTGAACCGATCATTATCGAGCAACCATTTCCGAGCGGCGCGTGGCTCCCACTGGCGAAGCTGCAAGCTCGACTTTCAGCCCCGGTTTGTTTGGACGAATCGATCACTGACATGGACGACGTAGAGTTGATGCTGCAACTAAAAGCGGCCCGCATGGTGAACCTGAAGGTGGGTCGAGTCGGCGGCATTGCGAACTCCATTCGCATACACGATCGCTGTAAAGAGGCAGGCATACCGATTTTCATCGGTTCGAAGATCGAATCAGGGGTCGGACGCTGGATGAATATTGCAGTTTGCACGTTGCCGAACGTGCTGTATCCGAGCGACATCGGCGCCAGCGAACGCTATTTCGTCGAACAGATCGTACGCGATCCGATCACGCTTGTCGGTCCCGGGTTGGTCCAACCGCTGCCGGGACCAGGCATCGGCACCGAACTCGATCCGGCCGTGATGTTGAAGTACACAATCCAGACAGAAGTGATATCCCGGTAATGCTTTGCCTCATTTGTAGGGGCTGCACTCCGTGGCCGCCCGCGTTTACGCAACTACATATTCTCCCATGACGGGTGGCCACGGAGTGCCGCCCCTACAAAGAATATGGACACGACAGAGCTCTACAGAGAACGATTTTTCGCCCTTTCAACGCCTCAGGTTTCCGATGCGCTCGAGCCGTTCGGAGTGGTCAGCGGACTCATCAGGATTCGTCCGGCAGTACGCGGGCGAAAAGTGTTTGGCCCGGCGTTCACAGTGGCCAAGCAGCTTAACGACGATCCGAACTTTCGAGACGCCGCCGACTTCGTCGACGACGTGCCAAGCGGGCAAGTAATCGTGATCGACAATCTCGGTCTTGAATCGTCGACTTGCTGGGGCGGAATTCTCACCCACTACGCAATGAAGAAGGGAATTCGCGGTACGGTGATCAACGGGCTCAACCGAGACATAGACGAAATCGCCCAGCTTGATTACCCGCTATTTTCGAAGGGCTCTTTCATGGTGACAGGAAAGGGACGCACGAGGCTCAAGGCCGTCAACGTGTCGATTACCATCGAGGGTGTGACGATCAATCCCGGAGACTTTATCTTCGGCGATGACAACGGCGTAGTAGTGATCCCCGCTGCCATCCTGGATCAACTCGCGGAACGCGCGGAGGAGATCAGGAATGTTGAGAACAATATCGTTGACCTGGTCCTTAATGAAGATGTCTCGTTGCGCGAGGCGCGAAAGAGGCTAAGGTACGCTGACCTGACTAGCGGCGTCGCAGCGAAGTGATGGAGTAACACCACCCTCTCCGTTAAATCCAAACGCTCAACTCACAAGACTTCCCCAGAGAACAATACCTGAAGCCAGGCAACACACTATGAGCATGTTATCTACCTACCAATGCAAAGAATCCCCAGTAGGTGTCCTACAGCCTGCTGCAACTGGAAATAAGATACTAGACGGACTGTCCCCTGAAAAATATCATCAACTATTTTCCAATCTCAGACACGTGGACCTAACAGCTAACCAGGTTCTCTATGACATGGAAGATAAGTTCGAGTCGGCCTACTTTATTAGTAACGGCGTGGCTTCTTTTCTCTCGATTGCAGGGGACGGTAGCAGCATTGAAATCGGCAATGTAGGCAACGAAGGCATGGTTGGCATTCCGATAATACTGAGAGAAGCTAAAACGCCTTATCGAATCATTGTCCAGGTTTCGGGCGATGCCGTTATGGTAAGCGCCGAGATCTTAAGACATGAGTTTGATAAGGAGGGTGAGTTAAAGGATAGGCTGCTCCGGTACACTTACGCACTGTCAACTTACATGTGTCAGTTGGGAGTATGCAATCACTTCCACACAGTGGAAAAGCGCCTCTCCCGTTGGTTACTAATCGCCAGTGACCGTGTGCAATCAAACACCTTTCAATTAACCCATGAATTTCTTGCTCAAGCGCTCGGAACCAGCCGTACTGGAGTTACCATGGCGGCCATTAAACTTCAAAGATCAGGATTGGTCTGTTGCCATCGTAGTCAGATCACTATTCTGAACCGCCCGGGTTTGGAGGCTGTCAGCTGCGACTGCTACCCAATCACCAAACAGGTGTTCGAACACTTTTTATCTCGCTGAACTGTCAACCAGTGACAGACAGTCACCTCTTTGAGGAGTAGATTCAGCGGCGTTGGTCACATATCACTGAGAGTTGCCGGCGCAGGTTCCGCAGTTCAAGGGAATCCCTGCTCGCCTTTCTGTCTGCATCTTAAGGAGTGCGAGTGGCGATTCAATAATCGTGCAAAAAACTTCTATCGAGAGTTGTTTCCTCTGCTGCGCCATACCCGTCATAGTCAGCTTAACTACTCAAGAGCCATGAAAATTAGCTTCCCCATTGACCACCCAATCGGTTTGTGTATCCACGAGCTGTTCGAGCACCGCGCAGCCACAGCGCCGGATTCGATTGCCCTGGTGTCGGGCACGACCAGGTACACTTATTCGGAGCTCAACCGCAAGGCGAATCAACTGGCCAACTACTTGATAAAGCGGGGCGTGAAAGCCAACTCCCCCGTGGGTATTTTTATCGATCGGTCATGCGAGCTAGTGATCGCAGTCCTGGGAGTCCTCAAGGCGGGTGGAGCCTATGTGCCCCTCGATACCACCTACCCCAAAGGGCGTCTGACCGAGATGCTGCAAGGCGTGACGCTTGAGCATCTGCTTTCGATGAATGCCTTACTGGAGCGCCTTCCCGAAAACAACGTTGCCGTCATTACCCTCGACGGTGACAAGGAGGCGATCGCGGAAGCGAGCTCTGACAAACCCCGTCGTCGTGCGACCTCCGATGATCTGGCCTATATCATTTTCACCTCCGGCTCGACGGGCAAATCCAAGGCGGCCGCGGTCTACCACCGGGGTTGGAGGAACCTGCTCAACTGGTTCACTAAACAGTTCGAGATAACGTCCCTGGACAAGGTCCTGCTAATAAGCTCTTTCAGCTTCGACATCACCCAAAGGGCGCTGGCTATGCCGCTGATTTGCGGCGGACAACTCCATCTGCTCGCCTCAAATTACTACAGCACGGAGGCTGTCCTGAATACTATCGACGCCGAGAAAATCACGTTAATGAACTGTGCACCGAGCCCGTTCTATCCCCTGATCGAAAACCAATCCCCTGAGTCGCTTCGAAAGCTGGGCTCGCTGCGAATCGTCTTTCTGGGTGGAGAGCCCATCTCGGGAACCAGACTGAAGGAATGGGCCTCTTCAGAATATTGCAAAACGGAATTAGTAAACGTGTACGGGACCGCAGAATGCTCCGACGTTTCCGCCTATTACAGACTGCATGACTTTGACCGTTACGTTTCGAACCCGGTACCTATCGGCATCCCCATCTATAACACGCAGATCTATGTAATGGATCCGGATCTGAACCGCCTGCCCGACGGTGAAATCGGCGAGCTCTGCATTGCGGGAGACGGCGTGGGCAAGGGATACCTCAACGATGCCGAGCTGACGAAACAGAAATTCGTCACGGTGAAGCTTGATTCCAGGCTGGAGGTTCTATATCGCACCGGAGACTTGGGCCGGCTCGGGAAGGATGGGAACTTCGAATATGTAGGCCGTGTCGACAATCAGGTCAAGGTCCATGGCATCCGGATCGAACTGGAAGAAATAGAAACGGTCCTTCGCCAACACCCGAGGGTGCGAGAAGCCATCGTCGTGGTACAGGAGATCAAGTTGGGCCATCAGCATATTGTTGCTTATGTAATTCCCAAAGAGTCCAAGTTAAACGGGGAAGCGAAGAGTGTCGAAGAAGACTTGAGACGACACGTGGGATCGAAACTCCCCAAGAACATGGTTCCGAACACATTCATCGAAATAAAGGAGGCACCCTTGAATCCAAATGGAAAAATTGATCGTATCGCGCTTCAAAACGAAAACGCGCCTGGCAACGGCGCAAAGGCGCCGAGCCGAAAGCCGTCGACCGCTGAGGTCGTAATAGGGGCATTTGTCGCCGAAGCCCTGAACGTCCCGAAGGTCGGCCTCGACGATGATTTCTTTGATATGGGTGGTCATTCAGTAATGGCTATACAGGTAACGAACCAGATCAACGAGACTTTCGGAACCCGCTTCGATCTGTCTCTTTTCTCGGGCGAGAGGACTACGGTGTCGATCCTGGCGACGTTGGTGACGGAGGAGCAACTGAGGCTGAAGGAAAATGAAGTTGTTCAGACCGCCACGATATAAGAATGGAAGGGAATCCAGAAAGTAGAGGAAAAACCATGATTACTAACGAGGTCGAAGTCGAACCCTTTGCGCTAACTGACGAGGAACAAAAGTTCATCGATGAAAACGGCTATGTAGGTCCCTTTACCTTGTACGAACCGGAAGAGATGGAACAGATATGGAACAAGACCCGGCGCCAGGTCTTCGATCGAAGCCATGCCATCTACGAGATCGACATGCACTCCGGGCCGAACAACATAGCCAATTATGATCGGCATCTGGATATCCCGTTTCTCGCCCAACACGTCGCGAGACCCGAAATCGTGAACAAGCTCAAAGGCATCCTGGGCCCGGATATCTTATGCTGGAGGACGGAATTCTTCCCCAAGTACGGCGGAGATGAGGGAACGGACTGGCATCAGGCGGATAACTTCGCCATGGCATCGGGAAAACCCCAGATTATCTGGCCTGAGACCGGTTTCGGTGGCACCGTCACCGTCTGGACAGCTTTCACGGAGGCTTCCGAGAAGACTGCGTGTCTTAGGTTCCAACCCGGAACGCATAGGAAAATGTTCTATGACGAAATGAAAAAGATGACCTACAACCCGGATCTGGTCAACACGAAAATAAAGGGGGGCGTTCTCAGTGGCTTCTTCGGCTATGACTACACGGAACTTCTCGTCGATCCCAATGTCAGGCCAGATGACTCCAAGGCGGTGACCATCCCGATGAAAGCCGGTCAATACGTCATTTTCTGGTCCACCCTCGCTCATGCCTCCCTCCCGAATACAGCGGAATCAAATGTCTTGAGGCTCGGTTTCGCCTCCCGGTACGTGCCGCCCTACGTCAAGATCTATCCGGACACGACGGTGATCGAAGAGTACGGCGCTTCTTTGTCCCTGCACAAATATGGCGCTGTGCTAGTGGCGGGTGAAGACAAGTATGGGTACAACCCGCAACTGAAGACTACTACTCGCGGCCACCCGTTCGTCACCGCCTAAATCGGTTTCCAAGCCCGAATCGAGGGGGTGGCTGGACCCGAAGGCCTAACCGCCGTCGGCGTTGGTTTCCCCTGGAACAAAACATACTGCTTAGGGCTGCAACCTAAGTCCTGGCACATTAATAATTGGCTGAGCGCTGTGCAGCAGAAATCCTACATCGCGCACCTCGACTACTTCGTCCCGAACGCTAGAATCACCCTTTCGGATATCCTATCCAACGGGGGATTGAGCGAACGTGACTTCGCGAAGATATCTGAAAAGCTGCTCGGAAAGACCATTCCGAAGCAGAACCTCATCACCGCCTTAAAACCCTTTGAATCGATGTCGAGCATGTTCAGGGGTGATAGAAGAACCGAGGCCGGCATTTTTGTGGACATGCTTACCGAGATGTTCGCCACGAGAATCGCCCAGCCTTCGGAGATTAGTCACATCATTTATGCTCGTGGAAATTCCATTTGTATGGGGGACCCATGGGCCTTG
>JAICQI010000889.1 GCA_025937955.1 Pyrinomonadaceae bacterium | reverse complement strand
CACCTCATGCGTTAGTCGACCTAGCCAGCCAAACCTTACATCGGAGGACCGTCAGAAACACGCTTCCAGGTCGTGATTTCAGTCATCCAGTTCTTGTTCTTGCGGCGCTCAAACGATGCCTTGAGATGCGGGGTCGCTTTGTGCTCTTCCAACGCTTGCGGATTGCGCCACACCTCGAAGCGCATGAAATAGTTTTTGTTGGTTGGCGATTGGTAGAGATCGTATCTGAGATTGCCCGGCTCTGCTCGCGTAGGCGCAGTGGTTGAAAGCAACTCGGTCAGCAAATCCTGTTCGCTTCCTTCTGGTCCACGAATAAACGTAACCGCGGTGAGTAAGTCAGCTTCACTCAGCATCGACTTGGCCGCTGATTTCATTTCAATCAGGAGCCCATGCGCATCTGTGTCGCCGATATTCTCAGAAGCATGCGTTAAGGCATCACCATAGAAGACGTCGCCCGCTTTGGCTTCGCGAACTCGCGTACTGCCATCGGGAAACGTGAAGCGAATCTTGAATGGTGACAGGACGTAAGTGACTGCGGCCGCATGGGCGTGAAAATCTTCCTTCGCGCCCTTCTTTAATTGAAAGTCGAGCACGCGTACACGTTCGTTCTCCAGAAGCACTCTGTAATTATCCGGATAGAGCGGCACTGGGTCCTGCGCGATTGCTGCTCCCGCAAACAACATTAAAGCGAACACGCTGAGAAATAGTTTGTCGATGTTCATCACAGACCTCCGCTTCGTCCATTCGTAAATGTAAAGTCTTTCACGTCTCCCAATCTTTTGAAGCCTTGAACGGTGGTTCCGACGCCCCTCGTCCGCAACCGAACTCGATAAACCAGCGTGTTCGACGTGATGAAGAGCGTCGAGCCATCTTCACCCCACGCGCAGTTTCCGGTAGCGGTTCCGAGGTCGAAGCGGCCCAGCAATGTGCCGTCAGGCGCGAAGATGAATACGCCACCCGGCGCGGCAGCGAAGATGTTGCCGAACACGTCAACCTTTAAGCTGTCCGCGACGCCGGGCCGGCCCTTGGATTCTTCGCTCCCATCAAACAGAACCCTTCCTGGCGAGAGCGTGCCGTCGTTCTTGACGTCAAAGACGAACCAGAGGGCGCGCGCGGAGTCGGCTACGTAGAGCTTCTTCTCATCAGGAGAAAACGCGATTCCATTTGGTGCTTTGACTTCGGTTGTCAGCAACGTCAACTTGCCGTCGCGTGAAAGGCGGTACACACCTTGAAAGGGCAGTTCCTTTTGCGGGTCGTCGAAAGTTTTGGGCAAACCAAAAGGCGGATCCGTGAAATACAGATCACCATTTGATTTGAAGATCAGATCGTTTGGACTATTGAGACGCTTGCCTTGGTAGTTATCAACCAGCGTGGTGCGACTTCCATCTTTCTCGAGACGGCTGATGCGTCGATCGCCGTGCTGGCAGAATACAAGTCGCCCTTCCTTATCGAACGTTAATCCATTTGATCCGGGTTCGCGGCCAGTGAAAGGTTCGGTCCCACTGTACCCGCTTGGTTGCAAAAAGACGTTGGTTCCTTCTCCGGCTTTCCACTTCACGATTCGATTATTTGGGACATCTGAGAAGAGCAGGAAATTACCTGCAGGATTCCAGACGGGACCCTCGGCCCACGCAAAGCCATCCGCAACTTTCTCCAACGTCACGTTAGCCGGAACAATTTGATCGAGCCGTGGATCAAGCCGCACGATAGCGGGCGCGGATGGTCCATTCATCGTATCCGGTCGGACGCCGGCAATGTTGAGACGAATGCGATACAAACCCGAACGGGCGCAGAGATAGAGTGTTTTGCCATCGGCATCGCCCCAAGCCATGTTGTGGATATGACGTGGCGTAACGATCGTCCCGAGGTGTTTCCCCGCCGGTGAGATCACCCATAACCCGCCAGGAGCAGACACATAAAGATTGCCCTTTTGATCGACTTTGATTCCGTCGAGGCCGTCTTCACCCGCCGCATTCGTAAAATCAAAAAACAGTTTTCCATTCTTCAGAGTTCCGTCCGGCTGCACTTCGTACCGCATGATTGCTTTGTGCCTGTCGCCGATTTCACCCACAGGCTCATCCTCTTTGCGCAACTCCTGACCAGTGAGCGAACGTGGCCAGTTGCCAACGTACAAATACTTTTCATCGGGCGACAAAGCGATTCCGTTTGGCCCAGTGAAATCCTTGCTCACAAGTTGCAACTTGCCTTTGTAGATCGAGTAGACACCGCTGAAGCGAAGCTGCTTGCGTGCATCGTTGAACAACTTGGGGAAACCAAACGGCGGATCAGTAAAGAAGAGGGTGCCGTCTGATCGATAAACCAGATCGTTCGGACTGTTAAGCCGCTGGCCTTGAAAATTGTCTGCCAGCACCGTTTGGGTTCCGTCATGTTCGTCCCGGACAACTCGATGATTGCCGTGCTGATTGATCGTCAGGCGT
>JAICQI010000106.1 GCA_025937955.1 Pyrinomonadaceae bacterium | reverse complement strand
TGTGCGACCAGTTTGACGCACCCATGAAGCCATTCCCCGAGCCCTCGATCAAGGTCGAAGGTATGGCGGAAATCGAAGGCGGCTTGTTCCAGCTCGGATACGACAGCGCTCAAGCGCAGCGTTCGAGACCATTCGCGTTCGACAACGAGAAGCCCGCGCATCAAGTCTTCCTAAAGGACTTCGCCATCGACAAAGCCCTCGTGAGCAACGGCGACTTTCTCGAATTCATTAACGACAGCGGCTATCAAAACTTCCGTTGGTGGTTTTCCGAAGGTTGGGAAACTGTCAATCGCGAGCAATGGCGCGCGCCACTTTACTGGGAACTGCACGACGGCGAGTGGATGATTCGCGACTTTAACGGTCTGCACCCCGCTACAACCAGGAAAAACGAGCCCGTGTCTCACGTCAGCTATTTCGAAGCCTCAGCTTATGCAAAGTGGGCAGGAAAGCGACTGCCGACCGAAGCGGAATGGGAGAAGGCGGCGTGTTATGATGCGGCTCGCAAAGTCAGACGTGCATTTCCGTGGGGCGACACTGACCCCAACAGCGGCAACACAAATCTTTTTGAGAACGGGTTCTGGTCAGTTGCGCCGATCGGCGCCTTTCCAGATGGCGCGAATGCCTACGGTTGCCAGCAGATGATTGGCGACGTGTGGGAATGGACCACTTCCGATTACGTGCCTTATCCGGGATTCAAATCCGAGTTTGACGAATACAACGACAAGTGGTTCGTCAATCAGAAGGTTTTGCGCGGCGGCTCGTTTGCCACGCCGCAGTTGCACATCCGAACCACGTACCGAAACTTCTTTCACGCCCACGAGCGCTGGATGATCTCGGGATTTCGATGTGTAGCCACGGATTAGACGGATCTTAAAAAAGATCTACACAGATCAGGCCTGCCTAACTGAAGGAGAACATTATGTCCCCAAAACTCCGAAGACTGCTCGCTACCTTTGTCTTTGTGGTGTTTGCTACTGCTCCGGCTCTCGCGCAAACGGCCGAGCGCAGCAATGCTGACGCGACGACGAGCGCCACTACCACGTCGAGCCCCGCGCGGACTGTCCCGGTAAATCCGAAATACACCACGCCAAAATCTCCGCTCGACACGGCATATGGTGCGAAGATCGCCGAATACACCACCGAGAAGTACTTCATGACAGAGCTCGTCGATCACCTGCCGTTGTCTGACAAGGTGCCGTCTCCGGAGAAAGTTTTGGGATATGCGATAGGAACTCCAAACAAGCTCACATACACAAAAGATCTCTATCGCTACTACCGCGAGCTGGCCAAAGCGTCGCCACGTGTCCGCGTCTTCATTGCACCCGAAAAGAGCGAAGAAGGACGCGAGCAGATGCTTGTGCTCGTCAGCGATGAAGCGAATCTCCAGCGTCTCGATCGTTACAAAGAGATAACGGCCAAACTCGGCGACCCGAGAAAGATCACTGAAACCGAAGCCCACACGCTGATCGCCGAAGGCAAGCCGTTCTACTGGGCCTCCGGTTCCATACACTCGCCGGAAACTGGTTCGCCCGAGATGCTGATGGAGATGGCCTATCGTCTGGCCGTCGAGGACTCGCCATTCATCGAAGACATTCGCAAGAACATGATCGTGATGATCACGCCGGCGCTCGAAGTCGACGGCCGCGATCGCATGGTCGATCTCTACTACTACCGCAAAGCCAACCCGGGCAAACCCGCGCCGCCACTGCTTTACTGGGGCAAATACGTCGCACACGACAACAACCGCGACGGCCTTGGACTGGCGCTCGCGCTGACACGCAACCAGATGCGGACGTTTCTTGAGTATCACCCGACCGTGCTTCACGACCTGCACGAGTCAGTGCCGTATCTCTACACGATGACGGGAACCGGCCCATACAACGCGTGGCTCGATCCGCTGGCCCTCGACGAGTTTCAGGTGCTCGCCTATCACGAAGTCGAAGAGATGACGAAGCGCGGTGTCCCCGGCGTTTGGACGCACGGTTTCTACGATGGCTGGGCGCCCAACTACATGCTCTACATCGCCACCGGACGCAACTCAATCGGCCGGTTCTACGAAACGTTCGGCAACGGCGGCGCCGACACTCGCGAACGAACCCTGGGCGCCAATCAAACATCGCGCGTCTGGTATCGCCCCAATCCGCCGTTTCCACGCGTGAACTGGTCCATGCGCAACAACGTCAACATGCAGCAGTCGGCACTTCTGTTTGCGATGAACTTTGTTGCGAAAGAGAAGGAGCGGTTCCTGAACAACTTCTATCTCAAGAGCAAACGCTCGATTGCCAAGGCGACGAACGAAGGTCCGGCGGCGTACATCATCCCCGGCGACACGCCGCGTCCGGTTGAGGCCGCCGACATGGTTAACCTGATGCGATTGCAGGGCATTGAAGTGCATCGCGCCACGAAGGAGTTCAGCGTTAAAGACCAGAAGTATCCTGCCGGTTCGTACATCGTCAGGATGGACCAGCCTTATTCGCGCATGGCCGACATGCTGCTCGACACGCAGTATTACAACGTCAGCGATCCGGCGCCGTACGACGACACTGGCTGGACCATGGGCGCGATGCGAAACGTCAAAACCGTGCGCGTGGTCGACAAGAGCGTGCTGGATGCGCCCGCGACACTGCTGACCGCAGACGCAAAGGTGACCGGACAGTTAACAGGTCCTTCTTCCGCGGTCGCGTATGTCATCAATCACAACACTGACAACACCCTCGCGACGCTTCGTTTCCGGTTGAAAGACGTAAAGATGAGCGCCGCCGAAGACTCTTTCAAGATTGGCGACCAGCAATACAACACCGGCTCGTTCATTTTAAGGAAGGAAGGCAATCCGCAGGATTTGCGAGCGCGGCTGGAGTCGGCTGTTACCGAGCTTGGTCTAAAGGCAGTCGGCGTTGACAAGCTTCCGGAAGTGAAGACTCACGAGCTGGCCGTGCCACGCATCGCAATTGTTCACACGTGGACCAACACGCAGAACGAAGGCTGGTACCGCATCGAGTTTGACAAGCTTCAGATCCCCTACACGTACATCTCGGATCACGTGATTCGCAACACGCCGAACTTGCGGGAGAAGTTCGACGTGTTGATCTTCCCGCCAGTCGGTGGTTCAGCCCAAACAATTGTCAACGGCATGCCGCGACGTGGAGATCCGATACCGTGGAAGGCATCGGCCATAACGCCAAACTTTGGCAAATCGCCGGATCAAACCGATGACATGCGCGGCGGAATGACAGTTACCGGCGTGGCGAACCTGCAAAAGTTCATCGAGGACGGCGGTCTGTTCATCACGATCGGCAGCAGCGTTTCTTCAATTCCGATCGATTACGGCATCACCACCGGAGTCTCTATTCAAGCCGCAGACAAACTTCAGGCACGTGGCTCAATCTATAACTCTACGTTCGCGGATCGCAAAAGCCCGATTGCTTATGGTTACGACGCCGGCTTGCCGATCTACTTCAGCCAGGCCCCGTTGTTCCAGGTGGCAACTGGAGGAGGCGGTGGTTTCGGTGGCGGAGGTGGTGGTGGACAGGGCGGTGGGCCGACGCCGCGTGCATCAGGACGCGGTGGAGTGAGCGATCCCGATGTGATCCAGGCGATGCCGCAGCCGCGACCCGCGGATCCCGCGAATCGTCGCGATCCGGATCAGGATCAGCGGGAGAGTCCGTTCTTCGTGCCCCCGCAATTGCGGCCGCGCGTGGTGCTGCGTTTTGCGGCAGACGAGAAGAACCTCTTGATCAGCGGCATGCTGGCGGGCGCGAACGAGCTTGCGAACCGGCCGGCGATCGTCGATGTTCCCGTTGGCCGCGGGCACGTGGTGATGTTTGCTACGAATCCGATGTGGCGACACCAAACACAGGGCGAGTTCTTCCTGTTGTTCAATGCAGCGCTAAACTACGACAACCTGAACGTGGGCCGCTCCGAGCCGCAACGCGGACAGGGGCAGCCAACCAGCACGGCCGACGACGACCAGTGACAACTATTCTTACCGAAATCGAAGCGCGCGTGTTGGGGTCGTTGATCGAGAAACAGGTGACGACGCCTGAATACTACCCGTTGACGCTCAACGCCCTGACGCTCGCCTGCAACCAGAAGAACAACCGCTACCCGGTCACTTCATACACTGAAAACCAGGTCTCGGATGCGGTGGAACGACTGCGCGAGAAGAACCTCGCGTACGTCTTCTACGGCAGCACGAGCCGCGTGCCGAAGTACAAGCACGTGATGCCGGAGGTGATGCACCTGAGTCGCCCGGAGGTGGCGCTGATGTGCGTCCTGATGTTGCGCGGCGCGCAGACGCTCGGCGAGCTGCGCGGCAACGCGTCGCGCCTGCACGACTTTTCCGGTTTGGAAGAAGTGGAACAAACGCTGAACGGACTCATCTCGCGTGACGAACCGCTGGTCGCACGCCTGCCGCGCCAGCCCGGTCAAAAGGAAGGCCGGTTCGCTCACTTGCTCTCGGGCGAGATCAACCTCGAAGCTCTCGCGGAGACGGAACGCGCTGCACCCGCCCCGCGACGCGCAGGCCTGGAAGAAAGGGTTGAGGCCCTCGCCGCTGAGGTTGAAAAGCTAAAAGAACAATTCGAGCAATTCCGGAAGCAGTTTGAATAGAGCCACGGATTTACACGGATGAAATGCGGATTTTCTTTTTGTGCCTTTTTGTGGCGTACTTTATAATGCATTTCACCTATGAAACTGGAAATCTTCCATCCGGCCGTCGCGCGCTGGTTCGCGCGGAGCTTTCCTGCCCCGACAGATCCGCAATTACAGGCCTGGCCTGAAATCAAGCAACAGCGGCACACGTTAATCGCCGCGCCTACCGGATCCGGTAAAACTCTCGCCGCGTTTCTCTCAGCCATCGACGATCTCGTTCGGCTCGGAGTCGAGGGAAAACTCGACGACTCCACGCACGTCATCTACGTCTCACCACTGAAAGCCCTCAGCAATGACGTACAACGAAATCTCCAGATTCCGCTCGAAGGAATCCAGGCCGAGCTCAAGGCCCTCGGCTTGCCGGAAGTCAACATTCGCACGTTGGTCCGCACCGGCGATACACCGGCATCCGAACGCACGGCGATGACGAAGCGCCCGCCACACATCGTCGTCACTACGCCTGAATCGCTTTACATCCTGTTGACCAGCGAAGGCGGACGGCGGATGTTGGAAACTGCGCGCACGCTGATTGTCGACGAGATTCACGCAGTCGTTGGCGACAAACGCGGCTCACACCTCGCGCTTTCGATCGAGCGTCTCGAACAGCTCGTGCGCCAGCATTCAAGCGCGGCCGGCAATCCCTCCTCTTTGGTTCGCATCGGCCTCTCGGCCACACAGCGCCCCATCGAAGAAGTAGCGCGCTTCCTGGTCGGCACAGACAATTCTAACTGCTCCATCATCGACAGCGGTCACGCCCGAAAACTGGACATCGCCATCGAACTGCCGGAGTCGCCTTTGTCGGCTGTGATGTCCGGCGAGGTTTGGGACGAAGTTTACGATCGCCTGGCCCAACTCATCCGCCAGCACAAGACCACGCTCGTATTTGTTAACACCCGACGTCTCGCGGAGCGCGTCGCGCGCCATCTCGGCGAACGCATCGGCGATGAAAACATCGCCGCGCACCACGGCAGTCTCGCTCGCGAACACCGGCTCGTCGCGGAGCAGCGTTTGAAATCGGGAGAGCTGAGCGCTTTGGTTGCAACTGCTTCACTCGAGCTCGGAATCGATATTGGCGACGTGAACCTTGTGTGCCAGCTTGGCTCAACTCGTTCCATCGCCAGTTTCCTACAACGCGTAGGTCGTTCCAATCACACCGTCGAGGGTTTTCCCAAGGGCAGGATCTTTCCATTGTCGCGTGATGAGCTGGTTGAATGTGCCGCGATTGTCGACTCAGTGCGGCGTGGTGAGCTCGATCATTTGGAAATCCCCGAGCGGCCGCTCGATATCCTGGCCCAACAGATTGTCGCTGCTGTTGCTGCCGAAGAGTGGGGCGAGAACGATCTGTTCGCAATGATTCGCCGTGCATATCCGTTTCGCAATCTGGAGCGCGAACAGTTCGACTCGATCGTACGCATGCTCGCGGAAGGCTTCAGCACCAAGCGAGGGCGGCGTTCCACTTACCTGCACCACGATGCGGTAAACCAGCGGCTGCGTGGGCGCCGGGGAGCGCGACTCGCGGCCATTACGTCCGGCGGTGCGATACCTGACACCGCGGACTATGCAGTCGTGCTCGAGCCCAGCGATCTGGTGATCGGCTCTGTTAATGAAGATTTCGCGATCGAGAGTTTGCAGGGCGACATCTTTCAACTCGGAAACACGTCGTGGCGCGTGCTTAGAGTCGAGCAGGGCAAGGTGCGCGTTGAAGACGCACACGGACAGCCACCATCGATTCCTTTCTGGTTGGGTGAAGCGCCGGCGCGGACACACGAGCTGTCAGTTTCAGTGTCGCGATTACGGGAAGAGATTGCGGCGCGGATTCACGCAGATGAAAGCGGATCGGGGATTAATCTCGAAGAGGCGTTGACCTGGCTAACGGATGAAATCGGACTTTCGCAGTCGGCGGCGGAGCAGATTGTTGATTATCTCGCGGGCGCAAAGATTGTGCTGGGGGTGATGCCGTCGCAGGACAATCTCGTGTTGGAGAGGTTTTTTGATGACAGCGGAAGCATGCAGTTGGTGCTCCACGCGCCGTTTGGCAGTCGCTTGAATCGTGCCTGGGGGTTGGCTCTGCGGAAACGCTTCTGCCGCAAGTTCAACTTCGAGCTGCAGGCTGCGGCTACGGAAGATGCGATCGTTCTTTCACTTGGACCAACCCACAGCTTCCCGCTCGATGATGTTTTTCATTATCTGAACTCAAAAACAGTGCGCCAGCTCTTGTGCCAGGCTTTGCTTGATGCGCCGATGTGGAATATTCGCTGGCGCTGGAATGTGACGCGGTCGCTGGCGGTGTTGCGACGTCGCGGCGGTAGAAAGATTCCGCCACAGTTGCAGCGAATGGACGCGGAGGATCTGCTGACCGCGATCTTCCCGGACCAGGTTGCGTGCGCGGAAAACTTGCCAACAGGTGAAAGAGAGATCCCCACACATCCGCTGGTGGACCAAACAGTGAAGGACTGCCTGGAAGAGGCGATGGACATCGACGGTCTCGAGCGCTTGTTGACTTCAATTGAACGAAACGAGAAGAACCTTTTTGCTCGCGACGTCATCGAGGCGTCGCCATTGTCGCAGGAAATACTCAACGCACGGCCGTATGCTTATCTTGACGATGCGCCGCTCGAGGAACGCCGCACGCGCGCTGTGTTTCAACGTCGCTGGCTCGATCCCGAGACTGCGGCCGACATGGGCAAGCTCGATCAGGCCGCGATTGATCGCGTGCGCGAAGAAGTGTGGCCGGAACCGCGCAATGCTGACGAGCTTCACGATGCACTCGTGGAGCTCGGTTTTCTGACTGAAGCTGAGGGCGCAGGTTGGCAGGAGTTTTTTGCCGAGTTGAACGCGGATCGTCGTGCTGCAGTGTTGACTACCGGAACGGGGAAGTTGTGGATTGCAGCCGAACGCCTGCCACAGCTCCAGGTCATCTATCCGAAGGCTGAATTGCAGCCGCCAATCTTCGCGCCCGAAAGTGTGTCTCGCGTTACCTGGGGCGTTGAAGAAGCACTCGTCGAGATCATTCGCGGACGCCTGGAAGGCCTCGGACCCGTCACAGTCGAGCAACTTGTTTCCTCTTCCGGTCTCAACAAGCTCGAGATCGAGACTGCACTGCTGCGACTCGAAGCAGAAGGCTTTGTGATTCGCGGGAAGTTCACGCCCGGCATCACTGAAACGGAGTGGAGCGCACGACGTCTGCTCGCTCGCATCCACAGCTACACGTTGAATCGCCTGCGACAGGAGATCGAGCCCGTCGCCAGCAGCGACTTCATACGTTTTCTGCTCGCCTGGCAAAAGGTCGCTCCAGATCACCAGATGGAAGGGCCGGAAAGTCTGAAGGCAATCATCGAACAACTCGAAGGCTTCGAAGCTCCAGCGGCAGCGTGGGAAGGCGAACTGCTGCCCGCTCGCATGGTCGAATACGATCCGGCCTGGCTCGACGCGCTGTGTCTGTCAGGCGAAGTCGTCTGGGCACGCCTGACTCCCTTGTCGCGTTCGGCAGCAGTCGAAAGCGGAGAACGACCTCGCGGATCCGGTCCGGTGCGAAACACTCCGATCGCGCTGCTGCGCCGAAAGAATTTTGCGCTCTGGAGCTCGGTGTTTCCGCAGCCCGCGCCAACCACCACGTCCGAGTTTTCAACCACCACGCAAGTGGTCTACGACTATCTCAACACGCGTGGCGCATCGTTCTTCACAGACATCGTTGAGAACACGAAGCTGTTGCGCAGTCAGGTTGAAGAAGCCCTCGCTGAGCTCGTGGCTAACGGGATTGTCGTGTCGGATAGTTTTGCCGGACTGCGAGCGTTGTTAACACCGGGCAGTCGCAAGACGCAGGCAGCCGCGCGTCGCAAACACCGGCAACCGGTTTATGAAATGGCGAGCGCCGGCCGCTGGTCGATTCTCCAGCGAACGAACGACACGCAAAACGAGACAGCGTTGACGGAAGAGGTCGCGTGGGCACTGCTGAAACGCTACGGCGTCGTGTTCAAACGTCTGCTGGAGCGAGAGGGCGTGACACTGCCTTGGCGCGTGCTGCTGCGCTTTTATCATCGACTCGAAGCGCGTGGTGACATTCGTGGCGGGCGTTTCGTCGCCGGGATCTCGGGCGAGCAGTTTGCTCTCCCAGAAGCAATCGGAATGTTGCGCGCAATTCGTCGTGCGGGCGCGCAGGAGAGTTTGATCTCGGTGAGTGCGGCCGATCCCCTGAACCTGGTGGGAATCATCATTCCTGGGAGCCGGATTACGGCGCACACGAGCAACAGAGTTCTATATCAGGACGGAGCGCCTATCGCGTCGTTTGAATCCGGCGAGACACACTTCTTGACCGAGTTGAGTCGCGCAATGGAATGGAAAGCCAAAGCCGCCCTGATGCGTAAAGCCACACGCCCCGAACTCCGGGCCTATTTGCAGCGCCCCGCGTAAGTCCGCATTTTCCGCGTAAATCTGCAACCCGCAAACAAAAAGCTGGAAACCGCGAGTCATTGGCACTGCCTTTAGAGTGGCAGAAGCGTTAATCCAAGTTGATCAAGGTGCCAATGAAATTACTAGCCCAAAAAAATCAAACCCTCTCGTTAGAGTTTCCGGTAACCCCGCGTCGCACGTTCAGATACGCGTTAGTGAAGCCGAAAACCACTGTACCCTCAACGATCGAGTTCATGCGCGTAAACAATGCGACCGTGCGTGAAGGCAGATCAAGCCGCGTGTGGCCGCCAGAGGTCTTGCGCAAGTTTCAGATGGCGGAAGTCGTCACCAAACTGCAAACCCCGCACTATGTGCTCCGTGACAGCAGCATCTCGCCCGTTGCTCGATAAACCTGAATAGGTCCTATAGGCTTATAGGACCTATTCCGATACTTGTTTGTTCTGCTCGTCGAGCCAGGACTTCAGCGGTGCGAAGTAATCGATAATCGCAGTCGCGTCCATCTTGTCTTCACCGGTCATCGCTTTCAGTGCTGCGGGCCAGGGTTCGCTGGAACCCATCGCCAGCATCGCCCTCAGCCTTTCGCCGGCCTTCTTATTTCCGTAGATCGAGCATTGGTAGAGTGGACCACTGAAGCCCGCTTCGCGACACAACGCCCGGTGAAATTGAAACTGTAGAATATGCGCGAGGAAGTAACGCGCATACGGCGTGTTTGCCGGCACGTGATACTTCGCACCCGGATCGAAATCCTGTTCGGTGCGCGGAACGGGCGGCGCCACACCCTGATACTTCTCACGCAACTCCCACCACGCTTTGTTGTAATCGTCCGGCTTCACCTCACCAGAAAAGACTTTCCAGCGCCACTGGTCCACCAGATAACCAAACGGCAGAAACGCGACCTTATCGAGCGCGCGATTCAGCAGAAACCCGATGTCGGCCTGCGGATCCGGAACTTTGTCGATCAAGCCGAGTTGTTTGAGATACGGCGGCGTAACCGACAGCGCAACAGTGTCACCAATGGCTTCGTGAAACGCGTCGTTCGCGCTCTCACGGAAAAGAAACGGCTTTCCTGAGTAGGCCATTTGATAGTAGTTGTGGCCCAACTCGTGATGCACCACGGTAAAGTCTTCTTCGGTTATCTGGGTGCACATCTTCAGACGAACATCCTTTTCGTAATCGATGTCCCAGGCACTGGCGTGACAGACCACTTCGCGATCTGCCGGTTTGGTGATCATCGACCGTTCCCAGAATGTTGCCGGCAATGGTTCGAAACCAAGTGAAGTGAAAAACCCCTCGCCGTAACGCACCATCTGTTTTGCATCGGTGTTTCGAGCCTTCAGTATTTGCGTCAGGTCGTATCCGCGATCGGCGTTAGCCGGAGCCAGCAATGGATAAATGTTTGCCCATCCCTGCGCCCACATATTGCCGAGCAGGTGCGCCGGTATCGGCTTATCCAGCGCGACGACTTCCTGGCCATACTTCTCAGACAGCTTGCGGCGCGTGTAAGTGTAGAGCGAGTCGTAAAGCGGTTTGACTTGCTGCCACAACCTTTCCATTTCCGCGGCAAAAGCATCGGGCTCCATGTCGTACTTCGAGCGCCACATCGCGCCCGTGTCTTTGAAGCCCATCTCCTTTGCGCCCTTGTTGCTGAGCTCGACGAAGCGCACGTAGTCTTTGCGAATCGGTACGGCAATCTGGTGCCAACCTGCCCACGCTTTCTTTAGTTCCTCGGGATCGCGGCTGTTGGCCATGATCTGTTCCAGCTCAGACAAGCTGAGACATTTGCCTTTATCACCGTCGGGACAGTATTTACCTTTGCCGTAATCGCCTTCCATCGAAGCAGTGAGTTTTGTGACTTCGCTCCGCTCGTTTGGATCTTTCGGGGCCGGAAGCGTCAGCAGGAGTTTCAGTAGTTTGAGTTTTCGTTTGGATTCGGGCGATAGATCGGCGTTCTCGTATCGTCGCGCTTGCTCAGCGAGCTCGGTTGTGGCTCCGATCAGTGTCTCATTGGCATCAGCCGCAAGTGCTTCTGTATCGTCGGTGATGAAAGTGCTTTTTACCCAGTCAGCGCGGCCGGCTTTGATATTCAGCTCGAGCAGGCGTTTCTCTGCGTCGGCGATGAACTTTTCGGCTTCGTCTTTAGAGCCGGCGCCGGACACCACATTAGGATTATCTGTACACGACATAAGCGCTAGTCCCACACTAAGCGAGAAAAATAGGCCCAACCACAATTGGCGGCCCTGAAAATTGAAGCTCACAGGTTAACCTCCTGAGCAGTCATTCTATTGGACAAACAAATGGGGATTGGAGCTTCACTATAACGAGAATTTCGGTGATGCTCAAACGAAGGTATCCGGTGCGGTCTAGAGGATCGGGTCAGTACCGTAACGCGGTAGCGTCGGGTTAACGGACGCAACACAAACCCGACGCTACCGCGTTACGGTACTGACCCGATCTCCTTACGACTTTTAAGAAGCCAGACGACGGAGTAACGCGCGGAATTAAACTGGGGTGAGGTCCAGTCCTGAGTTGTAATAATGCGAACACTACGGGCGAACTATGCCCTTTTTAATGTTTCTCTGCCACG
>JAICQI010000855.1 GCA_025937955.1 Pyrinomonadaceae bacterium | reverse complement strand
TGAATGCTGGTCGAGAAATTTTCATGTTGCCTCCGGCACGTATTCGCGGCTCATGCCACAGACTCCAGAAAAATTGCGAGACAAATTGCGGGGCAAAGCCCGCAATGAGAAGGCGAGGTTTTAATTTCCTTAGGAAAACTGGTGCCCCCGGCGCGATTCCAACGCGCGACCTTCCGCTTAGGAGGCGGACGCTCTATGCAGCTGAGCTACGGGAGCACGAGAGCCGACATTAACACAGATTAGCTCTGATATTTAATGAGCGACCTAACGTCGTAACCCGTCAACTTCTCACGCCCGGGAAGGAATGAGAGTTCGACTACGAACACTAACCCGACCACCGTTCCGCCGAGCTGTTCAACCAGATCGACAACAGCGCGCGCCGTCCCGCCAGTTGCAAGCAAGTCGTCGGCGATGATTACGCGATGACCGTCGCCGACTGCGTCGCGGTGGATCTGAAGCGTGTCTTGCCCGTACTCGAGATCGTATGAGATCTCGGCGCACTCGGAAGGAAGTTTGCGCGGCTTGCGCACCGGAACGAACCCGGCGCCAAGGTGATACGCCAGCGCCGGCGCGAAGATGAAGCCACGCGCCTCGACACCAATCACGGAGTCGATCTTCTCACCTTCAAACTCCGCGGCCAGCGCATCGACTGTGCTGCGCAAGCCGTCGGGATTCTTCAAAAGCGTGGTGATGTCGTAGAAATTGATGCCGGGCTTGGGAAAGTCCGGCACTTCGCGGATTAGAGATTTGAGATGGTCCATGTTGAGTTAGTTGTAACCACGGATCACGAATTCTATCTTTCAATGCGAAACGCAGAATAGGTGCCCGTTGGATCCAGGTTGATTTCTTCGACTTGATTTACCACGGCCCACTGCGGGCCAGTCGCAAGATCCTGCTTGAACGCTTCCACGCTGTTTGCAGGTCCTTCCGCCAATGCTTCTACAGTTCCATCGGGACAATTGCGAACGTAACCGACAACCTGATGTCGTGCAGCAGCGCGTTGCGCGAAGAAACGATACCCAACTCCCTGCACTTCTCCCTTGATGAAAAACTTGCGCGCTACTTGCACTTGAAAAGCTCTCCCTGCTTGCCTTTCTCGAGCGTAAACGTCTCGTCGTCTGCACCTTCAAGCTTGAGGGTCAACGTCATCTTGTTGCCACTGATCGATCCCTCATAGTTCGCCGGATGCGATCGCGGCTGCTCGTCAGCGCGGATTGGTCCACCGCGCTCGGGCGTGTGCGTCCCGCGCAACTTGAACCGGCCGTTTGCATCCACCACGAGCGGCCCTTCAATCACTCCGTGGGCGCAGTCGTACTCAATCGACGCCGACTTCTCTGCGACCTCGATATTTATATGCTCGCCGCCCCAAACACCAATCGGAATTCGTTGCATGTCAGCCGTGCCCGCACACGAAATCAGGAAGAAAACAACAAGAATATGGATACCGCGCATTTCGTGGCGCATTGTAGCTTAGATCGAAACTTTGTTTATACTGACCGCGTAACACCTCAATTCTGCGTAGGCTCACCTTAACACCGATCAGACAAAGCGAGGACGCCCATACATGCGACGATTTGTTGCTACATCCATTGCCGTGGCGCTTTTGACAACCACTGCCTTCGCGGCCACGACTCCCAAACCTCTGAACGTGCCGGTCGTCTATTACAAACTTCCCAACGGACTCAAAGTAGTAATCTCCGAAGATCACATGGCGCCGGTCGTAACGGTTGCCGTCTATTACAACGTCGGCTTCCGACTAGAACCTAAGGGCCGCACCGGTTTCGCGCACCTGTTCGAGCACATGATGTTTCAAGGCTCGGCGAACGTTAAGAAGTTCGAGCATGCAAAGTTTGTCGAAGCAAACGGCGGTAGTTTGAACGGCCACACCGATTTCGACTACACAAATTATTACCAAACGCTGCCCAGCAATCGCGTCGAGCTCGGCCTCTGGCTCGAATCGGATCGCATGCGCTCACTCGACATCAGCGAAGAGAACCTGAAGAACCAGCAAGCCGTCGTCAGCGAAGAGGTGCGCGTCAACGTGCTCAACCAGCCGTACCAGTTATTCGAATGGATCAGTCTTTGGGAGAACGCATTCACCAACTGGAACAACTCGCACAACGGTTACGGCGAACTGGCGGAGATCAACGCCGCAACGATCGAAGACGTTCGCAGTTTCTTTAAAACTTACTACGCGCCGAATAACGCAGTGCTAACGGTCGTTGGCGACGTCGATGTAAACGAAGTAAAGAAAATGATCGAGAAGTACTACGCGAGCATTCCCGCACAACCGGCGCCGAAGCGCGCAGATCTCACCGAGCCTCCGCAGACAAAAGAGAAGCGCGTTGCTCAAACAGACAAACTCGCGAATCTTCCGGCACTCGCAACCGGCTATCACCTGCCGCCGCAAAACTCAGCCGACTTCCCGGCGATGGCGTTGCTGGTCCAGATTCTTCAAGCCGGAGAGGGTTCGCGCTGGTATCAACGGCTGGTGAAAGAAAAAGAGTTGACTCTCGATCTCAGCGGCGGTCTTAACTACTTCGGAAACGAATTTGACTATACCGGTCCGATGATCATGACCACCCGCACGACTTACAAACCGGGCCACACTGCCGACGAAGTCCTGCGCGAGATGGATGCGGTCATCGCTGACATCGCAAC
>JAICQI010000918.1 GCA_025937955.1 Pyrinomonadaceae bacterium | reverse complement strand
TATGTGCCTTTTTGTGGCTAATCTGTCTTGGGGCGCAGGTGCGGGAAGAGGATCACGTCCCGGATTGACTGCTTGTTGGCCAGGAACATCGTGAGGCGATCGATGCCGATGCCGATGCCCGCCGCGGGTGGCATGCCGTACGACAAGGCGCGGACGTAGTCTTCGTCCATCAACATCGCTTCTTCATCGCCTCTCTCGCGCTGCTTCACCTGGTCGCGGAAGCGCTCGTATTGCTCCACCGGATCGTTTAACTCCGAAAAGCCATTGGCGAGTTCCATGCCCGCTACGTACAACTCGAAACGCTCCGCTACCAGCGGGTTGGCCGGTGACGCTTTCGAGAGCGGCGAAATCGGTTTCGGAAAGTTGGTGATGAACGTCGGTTGAATCAATCCCGGTTCGACGTGCTGTTCGAATAGCTCCACCACCTTGTCATCCGTGATCTGATCTTCCGCAACTAACCCTGACAGACTCTCCTTCATGCCGACACGTCGAAACGGCTCGCCGAAGTTGAGGCTGTGCTCCCCAAACTGTACGTGCGTGTGGCCCAACACGGTGAACACCACCGCCTGCAACATTTGCTCGCAGAACGCCATCATCTGGTTCACGTCCGCATACGCCCAGTAAAACTCGAGCATCGTGAACTCGGGATTGTGACGCGTCGAGATGCCTTCGTTGCGGAAGTTGCGATTGAGCTCGAAAACTTTCTCGAAGCCGCCGACGAGCAGCCGTTTCAAGTACAACTCTGGAGCGATGCGCGCGTAGAGATCGATATGTAGCGCGTTGTGATGAGTCCGGAATGGACGCGCGGCGGCGCCGGTGGGGAGCGGCGTCAACATCGGCGTCTCGACTTCTATATAACCGTGATCTTCGAGAATGCGGCGCAGCTCTTTCACCGCTGCGGCGCGTCGTTCAAACACTTCACGCGGTGTGAGCGAGTCGTCTTTCTCGTGTTTCAAGCTGCCGGCGATCAGATCGACGTAACGCTGGCGTTGTCGAATCTCGGGATCGTGAATGCCGTGCATCTTGTCCGGCAGCGGCAACAGCGCCTTCGAGAGAAACTGCATCTTCTGCACGTGGACCGAGAGCTCTCCAGTCTTCGTGACGAACAGGTAGCCTTCGACGCCGATGAAGTCGCCGTGGTCCAGCAGTTGAAACATGGCCCAGCCGTCGACATCACCGCCCTGTGCGTCGTTGCGAACACCGGTGATATCAGCCTTGCGAATGTAGATCTGCAGACGTGAAACACCATCCGACAGGTGTACGAATGCGGCCTTGCCCATCACACGCGGAGGCGATGCGATGCGTCCGGCGATGCGCACGGTGACTTTGTTTAGCTCTTCGTTGGCTGACTCGAGATCTTCAGGCGAGGGTTTGCCTTCCGGGTTCAGCTTCGGCTCGAAGCCGCGAAACTTCTCGACAATCGCAGTGATCGTGTCTTCTTTTCCTGGCTCGACAACCTCGCTGCGCTCGAATTTGTTTGGGTAGACGTTGCCCACAAGCTCGCGTAGCCCCTCGAGATGTTCGCGCCGCGCGATTGTTTGATCGTTCTCTTCGATAAATGGAATAGACATAAAAGGGGCGATTATACAGACATCGCTTAATCCTGTAATCTTGAACTAATGATTGAGAAGATTTTGACCCCCGCAGAGATGCTTGGGCAGCGCCAACGTCTGCGCGCCGCAGGCCGTCTCCTGGTTTTTACGAACGGCGTTTTCGACCTTTTGCACGTTGGGCACGTGCGCTATCTGACGCAGGCGCGAACGCTCGGCGACGCACTGCTCGTGGCGATAAACAGTGATCGAACGGTGCGCGAGTTGAAGGGTCCGGATCGACCTGTGTTCGATGAAGGAGAGCGAGCTGAGATCCTCGCCGCGTTGCGATGTGTTGACTACGTGACGATCTTCGACGACATCTCGCCACGCAAGTTGATCGCTGAGCTCTTGCCGGACGTGCTGGTGAAGGGCGGCGACTACGATCTCGATCAGATACATGGACGCGAGGAAGTCGAGGCTGCGGGCGGCAAGGTGATTTCACTGCCTTTTGTTAAGGGAGCATCGACGACATCGTTAATCGAAAGAATGAAGAAGTGAGCCGCAGATTTTCGCGGATGAACGCAAATCTGCGTTTATCCGCGAAAATCTGCGGCTAAAAATAATGATTCAAGTTACCGAGACCAGAGAGTATCAAAGACTGCTGGCAGAAGTGCGCGCGAATGCGCGTGTTATCTCGATCAGTGGTTTGGTA
>JAICQI010000219.1 GCA_025937955.1 Pyrinomonadaceae bacterium | reverse complement strand
TCAACCATCGCCACCGACCAGTCAGTCTTCTGAGCACTGGCTGTCAGACAAAACTGAGTTATCGCGATCAATGCCACAATCACTGCTACTTTTATTTTTCTGCTCATCATGCACCCTCAAAGAATGAACCACTTGAAATAGAACAAGTCAGCTTGGATTGAACAAGTCAGGAAGAGGGGCTTGCCCCCGCTCTCAGAAACCTCGATCGGCGGGGGCAAGCCCCTCTTCCTGACTTGTTCTATTTCCCGGCTCATATTTCCTCTTTGCGACTTTGCGTCTTTGCGGGAAACTGCTTTGGTGCTAATTTATGCCGACCGATACAACTTCGGAGTGCTTGTTCCCAAAGTCAGAAATGGTTTTACCAATAGCTGTCTTGCCGGCGAACAATAGTGAGCACTCGTCTTCTTGTCAAGGAGATAAGCGATGACCAAGTCTCGTGATGATCGTGACGAACAGAAACAGCATGACCCGGGCAGGCGCAAATTTCTGAAAGGTGTCGGTATCGTTGGCGCGGGCGCCGCGATCGCCGACCACCTCTGGGTCGAAGCAGAAGGTAAAGAGCAACAAGGTTCCGAGCCGCTCGCCGGCAACGTAAAAGTCACGCTTGACGTGAATGGTGCTAAGCGAGACGTTCAGGTCGAGCCGCGCACCACCTTGCTCAACGCGCTGCGCAATCACCTTGAGCCCGCGGTGACCGGACCAAAGCTCGTTTGCGACGTGGGAACGTGCGGCGCGTGTACCGTCCTGCTCGACGGTAAACCTGTTTACTCGTGTCTCGTGCTCGCGGTTGATGCGGTGAATAAGAAGGTCACGACGGTCGAGGGCCTCGGCTCGCCGGAAAAACCGAACGCAGTGCAAGCCGCGTTTGTCGAGAACGACGCTTTGATGTGCGGCTTCTGCACGCCGGGGTTCGTTACCACGATTTCCGCTTACCTGAAGAAGAACCCGAACCCATCGCTGGCAGAAGTTCGCGAAGCGTGCAAGGGAAACTTCTGTCGTTGCGGAACCTATCCGCGCGTTTTCGAAGCGGCGTTAGCGGCCGCCAAGAGATCGAACGGGTAATAGGTCCTTTAGGACTTATATGACCTATTTTTCTCAAAAGGAAAATCATGCAACAGCAGCCACAAGCACAACCCACGCCGAAACCCAAAAAGAAGATCCGGGTGCCACGCGTCGTTGACGGCGTCGAGCAGATGGTCGAGATCGAAGTCGATGCGGATGCAGGTCCGGGATGGGGACCAAACGACAAGCACACGTTGCTCAACAAGCGCATCACGCGTGTTGATGGTTCGCTGAAGGCAACGGGCGCCGCGCTTTACACGTACGACCAGCGTCTTCCGGGCATGCTTCACGCGCGCATTCTGCGGTGCCCGCACGGCCACGCGCGCGTCACGAAGCTCGACACCGAAGCGGCGGCGAAGATTCCCGGCGTGAAGGCAATCATCCCGGCGCCGCTGACTGAACTTCGCTTCGCCGGCGCTCCCGTCGCAGCAGTCGCAGCCACAACGCCCGAAATCGCGGGCGACGCAGTGCGCGCGATAAAAGTCACTTACGAAGTGTTGCCGCACGTGGTCCATGCACACGCCGCTATCAAACCCGACGCACCCAAAGTAGTCGCCGAAGAGAACAACCTCCAGGAAAAGAACAAGAACGGCGATCCGGCAAAGGCCGAAGAGGCAATGGCAACTGCCGACGCGACCGTCGAAGGTGAATACATTACGCAGCGTGTCCATCACACCTGTCTCGAAACACACGGCATGGTCGTCGATTATCGCGGTGGCGATTCGGCGACAATCTACGCCTCGACTCAAGGCACGTTCACGATCGCTGCCGATGCAGCAAAACAGTTGGGCCTGACTGAAAGCAACGTCACCGTCAGCGTCGAACACATGGGCGGCGGCTTTGGTTCGAAGTTCGGGCTCGGGCTCGAAGGATTGCTTGCGTGCCGGCTGTCGAAACAAACAAAGGCGCCCGTGAAGCTGATGTTCACGCGTTACGACGAGTTTGTGATGGCGGGCAATCGTTCCGGCTCGTGGCAAAAGTTGAAAGCAGGCGTGAAGAACGACGGCACGATCGTCGCGCTACAGGCGCGGCAGTATCGACTCGGCGGTATCGGCCAGGGCTCGCAGGCAGGCCAGCCGTACATCTATCGCATGGGCGACACATACCGCGAGATCTACGCGTTGCATACAAACGAAGACTCGGCGGTTGCGATGCGCGCGCCCGGTCACCCGCAGGCGTCGTTTGCGGTCGAGTCGCTCGTCGACGAGCTCGCATACAAGATCAAAATGGATCCGGTCGCGTTTCGCAAAAAGAACCTGCGCGATGAGGTTTATCACCGGCAGTTGGATCGCGGCGCGAAAGAGATCGGCTGGTCCAGGAGAAACCCTGTGGCCGGCGGCAATTCTGGTCCATTGAAACGCGGAATGGGTTGCGCTGTCGGCACGTGGGGAGGCGGTGGTAACAACCAGTGCAAAGTTGATGTGACGATCTCGCGTGACGGATCAGTGTTGGTCGCGGTAGGCACGCAGGATCTTGGCACCGGCACGCGCACTTACACGCGCGCGATAGTCGCGGAAGAGCTCGGCCTGACGATGAAGGACGTCAAAGAGCGGATCGGCAATTCGAAACTGGGGGCTGCAAATCCTTCCGGTGGCTCCACGACCGCGCCCTCGCTTTCACCGTCAGTGAAAGACGCCGCTATTAAGGCTCGCATGCTGATGGCTGAGCGCGTCGCGTCGCTGCTCGGTAATCCGAAACCTGAAGAGGTTGTTTTCTCCGGGCGCAAAGTCTCGGCCAATGGACAGTCGCTGTCGTGGCAACAAGCTACAGCCGCACTGCCCGCCGCGGGCATCACTTCGCACGGCGAGTGGCGCGCGGACTTGCAGGCGCGCGGCGTTCACGGCGTCTGCTTTGCCGAAGTTGAAGTCGACGTCGAGACAGGTCATGTAAAACCGATCAAGATGGTCCATATTCAGGATGGTGGCTTGCCGTTGAACAGGCTGACGATGGAAAGCCAGATCAATGGCGGCGTGATCCAGTCGCTTGGGATGGCGTTGTGGGAAGGGCGTGTGATGGACGCGGATCTCGGCATGCAGCTCAATCCGGGTTTTGGAGATTACAAACTGCCGGGCAGCCTCGAGATGCCCGAGATGGTGCCGATCATTGACGACGACGACAAACGCGAAGCCGTGATCGGAATCGCGGAAGGCTGCATCATCCCCGCGCTCGGCGCGCTGGCGAATGCAGTCTTTAATGCGTGCGGCGTGCGCGTGCGCGAGCTGCCGATAACACCCGACAAGATCCTGATGGCTCTAATGAACTCGGGCTCGATCAGCACCGCTGATTAACCAAAAGGACAAACGAACATGAAAGCATTCGAGTGGACTAATCCGACGACAGTCAACGAAGCCGTGAAGATGCTTGTTGCTTCGCCTGGCGACATTGACGAAGCGCCGCGACCGCTTGCCGGCGGGCAGGATCTGTTGACCACGATGAAAGACTACACGTCGCGTCCGACGCGGCTGGTCAATCTGAAAAATATTCGTGGCTTGAACAAGATCACGTTGAATGCGCGCGGCCTCACCATCGGCACGCTCGTCACGTTGACTGAGCTCGAAGAGCACGCCGGCGTGCGCAAGAGTTTTCCCGGACTGGCTGAAGCGGCGAATTCGATCGCGACACCGCAGATTCGCAATCTCGGCACTGTCGGCGGCAACCTTTGCCAGCGGCCTCGTTGCTGGTATTTCCGTCTCGAAGAAGTCATCTGCTTGAAGAAGGGTGGTTCAGAGTGTTACGCGGCGAGCGGAGAGAACAAGTACAACGCGATCATCGGCGGTGGTCCATCGTACATCGTTCATCCTTCGGATTTGGCACCGGTGCTGCTGGCGCTCGGAGCTACGGTGACCGTCATGGGCGCCACGGGCAAACGCGTTATTCCGCTGGATAAGTTTTTCACGTTGCCGACGGAAGGGGATATTCGACGTGAGAACGTTTTGAAGAATGAGGAGATCATTACGGAGATTCACGTTCCCGCATCGCCGCTCGCCGCGCGCTCGACGTATCTGAAATTCAAAGAACGCGAATCACTCGATTTTGCAATCGCGTCGGCTGCGGTGGCAGTGCGCCTCGCTGGCCGGATGGTGCAAGACGCGCGGATCGTGCTCGGCGGTGTGGCGCCGGTGCCGTGGCGTGTTCCGGCGGCGGAGAAGTTTTTGGTTGGAAAAGAGTTGAAGCCGGACGTGCTCGCCGAAGCGGCCAAGATCGCGCTCGCTGACGCCCAGCCGCTCGAGAAGAATGCGTACAAAGTGCCGCTGGCCCAAACGCTCGTGCGCCGCGCGTTGGCCAAGGCTGGAGGTGTATAGATGGCAAACGAAACAGTCGAACCACTCCAATCACGATTCTGCGGATCGCTGCGCTCGAAGAAATATTTCATGCTCGATCGCCTGGCAACGAGCGCTGACGAATATCTCGACGCGACCAACCACGTTTGGTGCTGTGAAACGCAGGAAGTGATCGGCCCCGATAACGGGCGTGTCGATCCGGACCGGTGCGGCCCCGGCCGCACGTGCTATACATCTGCGCTCAAGGGCTTATAATGCAATCGGAGGTAATGAAAGTGAGAAAAGGATTTATTGCAGCGTTAACAATGATCGTGGCCGTAAGCGCACTTGTGTTTAGTTCACAGGCGGAGAGCATCAGCCTGCGCGGGGATTACGTTGAGGTGCGCACCGCGAGCGTGTTTGCCGGTGCCTGTCACTACAACGGTGAAGTCGTTACTACGGGACGCGACGCGCTGATGGCGTGGAATGTTACCTCCGGTAAGTGGCAAGGCGTGGATCTCACCGGCGTTCGCGTGATGGCGATCGTCAGTGCCGATGCGAACCTCAGCGAAAGCAACGCTGCTCGCCAATCCGAAATCATCATCGATTCGCAAGCCTCGCGCACGCAGGCTCTGGCCATGATGAACGCGCTCAAGGAAAGATACGCCGCGTCACTCGGAAAGATCGTAGAAGTACGCACGGCGCCGATCAGCTTCGAGCGCACTGGCCGGACGTACGCGGTGGTCACCAACGAAGCCGCGATCAACGTAGAAGCAATGCCAAACGACTTGTGCTGCAAGATGCCGAATCTTGTTTGGTACTCACCTTTGGTCGGCCTCGAAAACCGCAAGGTTGGCTACACTTCCAAGGCCCTTTACTCCGGCAAGACCGTCGGCGAGCCCTGGTCGCGCTCGGGTGAGAACAGCGCCTTCTACGGCACCTTTTCGTTGTAAGTATTTAGAACGCAGATAACGCAGATAAAATCCGGATTTTATCCGCGTCATCTGCGGCCTAAATATTCAGAAATGCGGTTGGCAGTCCTTCCGAGGAAACACTCACAACCAACTTCCCTTTCCGCTGAACGCTGATCTGCGCACGTCCGTTGTAGAGCTCGACCTTGCGCGCGGTGGTGGACGTTCCCAGGTTGTCGATCAGACGCCCATCGCCCGCGACAGCGAAGCGCACGAAGTTGCGCGCGTCGAGACACAAAACGCCCCTGGCATCGAGCGCCCTCACTTCCAACGTCGAAACATTATCAACCACTCGCAACTCTTCCAGCACCAGCTTCGCCGGCTTTGACCATTTCTCCGTTTGGTACACAAATCTAATCTCGTCTGTGATCTCAACAGTGCCGGCAACCGCGCGCAGCACGTTCTCACCCTCTCGAAACTTCACCAACCACCGTAATCCAGCCGCCGGAAAGTCCTGGCTGTTACGCTTCTTGAGGCCTGCTGATTGACCATTTACAAACAACTCGACCGCAGGACAATTCGAGTAAACCTTCACCAGCTTCGCCTCGTCGCGCTCGCCCCAACGCACCGGCCACGTGTGCCCGTAAATATGGACCATCGGCTTTTCCGACCAGTACGACTGAAAGACGAAATACCCTTCCTTCAAAGTGAAATCGCGCTCGACCAAACCTTTCTGATTGACGCGCGGCACCGGATTGCCGGGCCGCAACGTCGTCGCAAAATCTTTGAAGATCCACTGCGCCGTGCCTGCCAGGTCGGGCATCGTCTCCTGCTCTTTCAGGTGCCAGTCAAAGACGTTGCAGATATACGTCTCTGACCAATCGCCGTCATTCGAAGCTCGCGCGAAGACTTGCTCCGTTTCGGAATGCCTGCGCGCATGGCTGTCGCCGCCCCATTCCATATGCAGAAAGTGATCGACTTTCTTCATCTCCGCCAGCGTTCGATCTTTGTAGGTGGTGTAAGGTCCCTGATACCAGCCCGCCCAGATCGACGGTGAGTAAACGTCGACGACGTCTTTGCAGAAATCACAACGGCGGATGGCAGTCTTTCGTGAAGGATCGAGCGCGTGCGACAAGGTGTTGAGCTCGATCATAAACGCGCGGATCTTGTCTTTATCAAATTCTTCGAAATCGCCGGGCCAGTCGTTCTCGTTTCCGAGCCCCCAGATGATGATCGAAGGGTGATTGCGATGCTGATCGATCATGTTGCGCAACATGCGTCGCGCCTGCTCCTTGTAACGCTCGCCGCCGAGGCCGCCGCGACACCAGGGGATCTCTTCCCACACAAGCAAACCGAGCTCATCACACAGGTCGAGGATGGTGCGTGATTGCTGAAAGTGTCCGAGGCGAATGAAGTTAGCGCCGAGATCCTTTATCAACTGCATCTCTTTGCGCATCAGATCGTCAGTCATCGCGGCGGCCACGCCGGCATGATCCTCGTGACGCTGCGTGCCGCGGATCAGTAAGCGCTCGCCGTTGAGCTTGAATGGTCCGCCTTTGACGAACTCAAAAGAACGCAGGCCAAAGCGCGTAATCGCCTGTGATGGGCCATGAACGCTCTTCAGAGTCACAGTGCA
This sequence comes from Pyrinomonadaceae bacterium, assembly GCA_025937955.1. Lineage (GTDB taxonomy): Bacteria > Acidobacteriota > Blastocatellia > Pyrinomonadales > Pyrinomonadaceae > PSRF01. The sequence continues at coordinate 1,493 of JAICQI010000219.1, read as the reverse complement.
GCGATACAACGAAGGCTTCTTCGGCGACCACAAGGCGGGCTTATCGATCAAGAAGGTCGAGAGATTCGCGGTTTCAAACCACGGGCTGAGGTGACGGGTGGTCCTGTGAATCGCGCGGCCTTTCGGATCCGTCACCAGCACATCGATTTCGAGCTCGTCCTTGAGTTGCGCAGGATTGTGGAGACGACCACGTACAGCAACCCGCGCTTTTCCATTTGTTAGCAACTCAGTCTCCACGTGAACACGTTCCAGCGAGATCGCGGGTACGTAACGCAGGTTCACATAACGATAAAGACCGCCGTAAAGATTGAAATCACTCAAATTCGAGGGAATCATCTCGAGGTCGCGCGAGTTGTCGCACATCACGGCAATGGGAACGACTGGAAACCTGTTGGGGGTGCCCGGAAACTTCTTTGCCTGGTCAGTGATGTCAACGACAAACTCGTCGTAGCCACCCACATGCGACGCAACTTTTTCCGTGTGGACGTACACTTCAGTCTTCTGTCCTGCGCCTTCGAAGTGCAGCAGTGTGCGTCCTTCGGCATAAGGATTTTCCAGCGAGATCTTTATGCGATACCAGCCCGGCCCCTGGTAGTACGGGCCATCAGGATCGACTGAATCGGAAGCGTTGAAGCAGTGCGGCAGCTGCACTTTGCTCCAAACGTTGGCGTCGTCATTTGCTTTGCGCCACGCTTCCCATGGCCCACCGAGACTGCCGCGCCGGTACTCCCAGTCACTGAGTTCAATTGAGAATGTCGCTTCCTCGATAAGTCCGGAGCGTTGCGCGGACACCTTGTTAAAAACTGTCCCGGCAAGGAGTGCGGTCGATGTTGACTGCAAGAAAGCCCGACGACTGATGCGCTTCATTTTAGCGCCACAGATTATACGGATCTTGTCAACACTGTAATCCTGTGAGATAAGACGTGGCCTTATGAACCCCTTCCTAACATTTATCGCACTGATATTCTTCTTCCAGGACGGCAACTCCGATCTGCGCAAGACCGCGCTCAAATCCACAACGCCGTCCGACGAGATCGTTCGGGTCGATATCAATAAGGACGGCAAGCCTGACATTCTCGAGCGCTGGTGGAACGGCAAACGTGTGCGCTGGCTCGACGAAAATGGCGACATGCTTCCGACTGACACGCGCGGCGATCAGGTTGCCGACGTGATGCAGATCGACAAGAACGGCGATGGGCTTTACGACAGCGAGCTCGACATCAGCATCAAGTGGGCCGACAACGACGGCGACGGTCGTGCGGATCTGCAAGCGTTCGTCACGCAGGGCCGCGAGTGGTCCAACGGAAAATACAATCCGGGTGAGTCGCACTGGATGGTCTTTGTCGACGTCGAAAAGGACGGCGTGCTCGGCTGGCTCGATTGGGAAACCTACGACTTCGGCAACGACAACTGGGGTTACACCGGTGTGACCGACTGGCTGCCGGACTACAACGGCGACGCTGTTTTTCTGAAAGTGCATCGCCCGCCGCAAT
>JAICQI010000282.1 GCA_025937955.1 Pyrinomonadaceae bacterium | reverse complement strand
GAAAGGTAAGAAGAACCCCATTCCAAACCGATACATAGTCATCCTGAAGGACGACGTCGTTTCAGACAGCGCGCCCGTGGAGGTTCGGCGGGCACGAGTGCTCGGCATCGCGCACAGGCATGCACAAATGTATGTTGGAACCTACGACTACATTTATGAAACCGCGTTGAAAGGGTACGCGATCGAACTGCCAAACGAAGCCGCTGCTATTGCAATCAGCGAGTTGCCGGAGGTTAAGTGGGTAGAAGAAGACTCAACTACGGAATTTCCGGCGCCAAATTCATACCCTGAGCGACCAGCCTGCCGGGGGAAAAGGATTGCTGTTTCGCTGCTAGAGCGACCATTTGGATTGAAAATGTACGGGCGGCGCACTTCCTACTTTAAAGGAGGTATTTCGCGGCCCGCTCGGTTGGCAATTCGCAACCGCGATGAGTTCAATGAACTCTGGAACGAGATCACTGGTTCTGCGCCGGACAAACCGCCATTGCCGGAAGTCGACTTTTCGCGCGAAATGCTAATAGTCGCGGCGACGGGCCGACAGAAGGAGCCTCATGAGCTCATCATTGACAGTGCGTGTGAAGTAGACAATCAACTCGAAGTCGTAGTGCGTAATATCAAATCTTTGCCGTGCGGGATGTCAATCGGGCTCCCGCCGCAGCCCGTAGATATTGTTCGATTGCCGAAAACAGATCTGCCTGTGGTCTTCAGGGAGATCGAAGACACGTTTAATTGTAAGCAGTTGTATTTCGTCCAGTAACTTAGATCTCCACCGCATTTGAGTCACGCACGAAAATGCGTGCCAATCGTCCTCGGCCATCACCTCATAATACTAAGGTCTGATAGAAATCGGCCGCGTCGAAGTGTAGCCTCACGCCAATTTGAGAAACTGCAGACGCTGAGTGGCTTTGCCTCAAAAGTAGGAATCGCACTTGGATCGGGTCAGTACAGGGAGCGATAGCGACCTGGTCAAACCATGGGAGTCAAGAATCGTCAGGAAATATTGCATGCTAAACACTGGACCAGGTCGCTACCGCTCCCTGTACTGACCCGATCCAAGAATAATTAGGACTTTTGAGGCAAAGCCTCGCAGAGTTTAGGTCGGAGAGAGAAACGAGGTCATGAGCGTTGCAAGCGCTTTGACGATTATGTGAATTGTCAGAAAAAGGAGCAATCATGAAAAATGCAACGGATTTAAGGCGTGAAAGTCCGGTTGAGGTTGAAGTCGACCCGCGTCTTTCACGCGGCGTGAAGGCATTTCTGAAAGTGCTTAACTCTTCGGGAGGCCCACCGCTTGAAACCTTACCGCCACTTGAGGCCCGCGAGGTACTGGTTAACGCGCAGGCCTCCGTTCCTGTTGATCTGTCAGGCATCGAAGAGTCGGAGAAAACCATAACGACTGATGGCTACACGATCAAACTTAACGTCGTGCGCCCGGAGGGCGTTAGAGACAAGCTCCCGGTTTTCATGTTCATACACGGCGGCGGCTGGGTGCTGGGCGATTATCCGACGCACAAGCGGATGGTGCGAGACCTTGTTGTTCTTACCGGCTTTGCTGCGGTCTTCGTTAATTACACGCGCACACCCGATGCCAGGTACCCGCAAGCCATCAATGAAATCTACGCCGCTACGAAGTGGGTGGCTGAGCACGGCGACGAGATCAATGTGGATGGAAGAAATCTGGCCGTCGTCGGTAACAGCGTCGGCGGCAATATGACCGCGGTGACCGCGCTTAAGGCCAGGGATCAGGGTGGTCCGGAGATCAAAGTTCATATCATGATGTGGCCCGTCACGGACGCCAACTTCGAGACCGAGTCATTCAAACAGTTTGGCGAGAAGCGTTTCCTTACTACATCTTTGATGAAATGGATGTGGGACCTATACACGAATAATCCTAAACAGCGTCAAGAGATCTATGCGGCACCCTTGCAGGCAACTGTCGAGCAATTGAAGGGGCTACCTCCCGCGCTCATTCAAGTCGCTGAGAGTGACATTCTCCGCGACGAAGGTGAGGCGTACGGACGCAAGCTGGACGAAGCGGGCGTCAAGGCTACTACAGTGCGTTACGACGGCATGATCCACGACTTTGGCTTGCTTAACGGTTTAGCTGAAGAGCCTGCAGTTCGTTCGCTGTTTGAGCATGCAGCGGCGGAACTGAAGAAGTATCTGCAATAAAGCCACCCGCAGCAATTCTGAAAACTTGAGGTTTCGAGAACGGCACAACAAAAAAGGAGCGAGTGTCATGAGTACTATCACTACGAAAGATGGAACGCAGATTTACTATAAGGACTGGGGCACGGGACAGCCGGTCGTTTTCAGTCACGGCTGGCCGCTTTCGGCAGACGCCTTTGAGGACCAGATGCTCTTCCTGGCTTCAAATGGCTATCGCTGCATTGCCCATGACCGTCGAGGTCACGGCCGCTCGAGCCAACCATGGGACGGCAACGACATGGACACCTATGCCGATGATCTCGCGGCGCTCGTTGAGGCGCTTGACTTAAAGAACGCCATTCACGTCGGTCACTCCACCGGTGGTGGCGAAGTAGCTCGATACATCGGCCGTTACGGCACGAAGCGCGTAGCGAAGGTGGTGCTGATCAGTGCGATCCCACCGTTGTTGGTGAAGACTGAAACGAATCCCAATGGGCTTCCGAAGGAAGCGATTGATCAGTTGCTCGCCGGAATCCGAGCCGATCGCGCACAGTTTTTCAAAGACTTCAGCATCCCGTTCTACGGCTTCAACCGACCAGGGGCAAAAGTCTCTGAAGGCTTGCGCGATAGTTTCCTTTTGCAAGCGCTGTTGGCCGGCTTCCCTAACGTCTACACCTTTACACAATCGGCTGATTTCACTGAAGATCTCAAGAAATTCGACGTTCCGACGCTTATCATGCATGGGGACGACGATCAGATCGTACCGATCGCTATTACTTCGCTTGTGTCGTCGAAGATTGTGAAGGGCGCCGAATTGAAAGTTTACCCGGGGTTGCCACACGGCATGTGCTCGACTCACAAGGATCTCATAAATGCCGATTTGCTCGACTTTATTAAGAAAGAGCAGTCAAGCTCTCAAGCAGCCTGAGTCATCAAACGCTGCGGCAGATCGCTTTGGCGTGCTCGAGGTGGTCTGCCGTCAGCGGCATGAAATCGCTTCAATTTTGAACAGTAGAAGATGTTTTACTCGTACCTTAGTGCAACCAACGGATCGACCTTTGCCGCCTTTCGCGCCGGTATTACACAGGCCAACAAAGCCACGATAATTAATATCGCAGCGACGCTAAGGAACGTCATCAGGTCAACGGGTTGCACTCCAAAAAGCAGCGTGCTGAGATAGCGTGTTAGACCAAACGCGCCTGCAATACCGATTGCGATACCTGTTAACGCGAAGATAACTCCGCGGGATAGCACGAGCTTGAGTACGTCGCTCATTCGCGCGCCAAGAGCGATGCGCACTCCTATCTCATGAGTACGTTGGGTTACGTAATAGGCAGTCACACCATAAATTCCGAGCATTGCAAGCAACATCGCAACACCCGCAAAAGAACTGAGCAGCAACATGGGTGTCCGCCGAGGAGCCGCCGCTATAGCGACAACGTCATCCAATGTCTTGACGTTGTAGATCAGAACCCCCTTGTCGACAGCTCTTATTTCAGTGCGGACCGCGCCGGCTAAATCCGTGGGCTCACCCTTGGTCCTTACGACAAGCGAAAGAGTGCCCCACCCTGCATCCTGGGCAAAAGGTACATACATCTGGGACTCCGCTTCGGTGTCCAGGGATATACGTGTGTCGCCGACAACACCGACGATTTCACGGTAAAACTTCTCATCGTACCAAACCCAAATTTTTCGGCCGACGGGATTCTCTCCGGGCCAAAGTTTACGGGCCAGAGTTTCGTTGACGATCATGACCTTGGGCGCATCGTTCGTATCGCGCTCAGTGAAGCCACGCCCCGCTTTAAGTGGGATTTGCATCGTGTCGAAGTACGTCGGCGTCACGGTAACAAAATTGGCATTGCCTGCGGCCTCAGATGTCGCCGGATCCCCTTCCCGCAGATATCCACGGCCGAGATTGAAGGTATCTCCGCGAAGCGGCAACTGGCTGACTGCACCCGCCGACGCGACTCCGGGCAAGCCGATGATTCGTTCAACAACCTGCCGGTAGACCTGCAGGCGTGGTTCTCCCTGTTGGTATTTGCCGGCAGGAAGCGAGACACGCATGGCAAGCATGTTTGAAGGATTGAAGCCCGGATTCACTTCGCGTAAGCGAATGAAACTCTTGATTAGCAACCCGGCGCCAACAAGCAACATGAATGAAAGTGCAATTTCGGAAACCATTAACGCGCTGCCAATTCGGTTATGTCGAGCTTGAGATCCCGTTCGACCACTTTCCTTAAGAGCTTTATTGAGATCGATCTTAGAAGTTTGAATCGCCGGTACCAGGCCAAAAACGACGCCGGTTACAAGAGCGACGGCAAAAGCAAAACCGAAAACTCTGAAGTCCATACCGATCTCTTCAAATCGAGGACTATTCGGCGGGCTGACAGAAACGAGGAGTTTGGTTAACCAGGTGCTCAGCGCAAGTCCCGCTGCTCCGCTCACTAACGAAAGCAGCACACTCTCCGTAAGCAGTTGTCGAACGATGCGAAACCTGCTTGCGCCCAGAGCTGTTCGAACGGCAATCTCTCTTTGCCTGTAAGTCGCGCGCGCGAGTTGTAAGTTCGCTACATTTGCACATGCGATCAACAACACGAGCGTGACAGCGCCAAGGAGAATCAAGAGGGAAGGACGTAGCTTACCGACAAGTCGATCGTGCAGGTTTGTTAGTTTGACATTCCATCCACGGTTAGTTTCAACATAGCTCTGAGCCAGCCTTTCGTTGATGAGACTCATCTCTGATTGCGCTTGTTCGATAGTGACGCCCGGTTTGAGCCGGCCAACCACGTTAAGAAAACGATTGAAACGCTTCTCTTTGGCAGGATCTATTGGTAAAGGAAACCAGATTTCGGTTTGAGCCGGGTAATCAAACCCCGGCGGCATAACGCCAACAATCGTTATGCTGAAGTTACTACTCTGAACCTTCGATCCGATCACGCTGTCGCTTCCGCCGAAGCGTCGTTGCCAGAGCGCATGACTCACTATAGCGACATAGTCATTTCCTTCCTTAAACTCGTCATCCTGAAGGAGGCGACCTTTCAATGGTGCGGTACGAAATAGAGAAAAGAAGTCTGCCGTTACACTTGTGCCACGCACCCGCTCCGGTTCATCGTTGGTGACGAGCACTGTTCCCCCCGTTACGAATGCTGCGATCTGTTCAAAAGACGAGCTCTGACTGTGCCAGTCAGAGAAATCAGGCACTGACGTGGCGCCGCCCTCAGGTATGCCCAGATTGAGATTCGTACCGTCAACGACGACAATCCGCTCCGGTTCCGGAAAGGACAAAGGACTCAATAACACGGCATCAACAACAGAGAAGATCGCGGTGTTCGCGCCGATACCGAATGCAAGAGTGACAACGGCGACGGCAACAAAACCAGGTCGTTTGATTAGACTGCGAAGTGCGTAACGGATGTCTTGGAGTAAGTTTTGCATGAGATAATCTCTCGGGGCTGTTGGACACAGTCAGTACCACCTGCGATAGCGGGTGGGTCGACCATTCGCACTCAAAATCAATAACAATTTCGCATACTGATCATTTCCCCACCCGCGATCGCAGGTGGTAATGACTGCGTCCGAGATGGATCCTGACGTTTGAGGCAAAGCCGCCAAAGGCCGCAGACCTAAGTTCCCGCTAAGAATTTCGAATCTTCACCTTATAAACACCGCAACGCATATTTTCGTGCGGATTATCCGTAGATTCGATTTCGGATTTCTTTGGTCCGGCCCCAAATATCGCCGCTCTAATAGGAAAGCTTATTAATCCCAGGTGGGTTTGCCCGTATTGCACCTCGGTTATCAATTATCCGCGGCAATTCGAAGACATCTCGTACCACTCAGGTCGAGCCAGTAAGATCCGCGGATGTGCGTAATGCGAATTAACGCCATGTCGCAGTTGGCGCAGCGCAGGACTGCGCCCATGCGATGCCCATAAAGCATGAGTTCGCCGATGAGTTTCATCGTGCCGCAGCCTCCGCACGTTGTCTCTGCAGTTGTCATCTCAAACGGAAAGACTTCGTTCAGCAATCCGCCTGCGGCATTGCCATCCAATCTCAGATCGTTATCCATACTGACTCAATCTCCGGTCGGTCCGAATCGTTCCGTCTTGATGCGTTCCGATTCGTAACCTAATTCCAATAGGTAAGTGGCAACACGCTCGACCGCTGCTGTTGGACCGCAAGTGAACGCAAGCGGTTTTTCGGCCGGCGGCCAGGCAGTGTCGGCCAGCATTGCACGATCCATCCTGCGTTGGTAACCCTTCCAATCCTTTGGCTGCTGTCTGGTTAATGTGTGAATGACGCGAAGCGAAGAATCGTTCGCGGATAGTTGGTCCAACTCTTCGCGGTAAATAATATCTTCGTAGGAACGCGAGGAGTATAAAAGTTTAGTCGCAACCTGGTGGTTGTAATTCGCGCGGTGACGGATCATCGCCATCAGCGGCACGATGCCGCTTCCCGCCGCGACCAGGAATAGCGGCGAGCCGTCATTCTTCCTATCGCTGGCGTCCCAAACAAAATAACCGCCGATTGGGCCGCGCAACTCGATCCGATCTCCCACGCGCAATTCATCAACCAGGTACGGGGAAACCTCGCCGTCCTCAATTCGCTCGACCGTCAGCATGAGATATGTATCTTCGGGCGGTGATGCGATTGAGTAGCTACGTTGCGCCTGGTATCCATCTTCCGCCGTCAGGCGCACGTCGACGTGCTGTCCCGCAAGATGTTCGGTCCAACCCGGAACGTCGAGGACTAGACTTGTTGCTCTCGGCGTTTCCCGCCGAATTTGGATCACCGTTCCGAGTTGCCATTTGAGCTGCTGCGTCATGAAGACTTAATCACCCGCGTATCGCTGCTCTTTCCAGGGATCGCCGTAATTGTGATAGCCGGCCGACTCCCAGAATCCAATCCGGTCTTCTTTGACGAGTTTGAAGCCACGCACCCATTTCGCGCTTTTCCAAAAATAGAGGTGCGGCACGAGCAGGCGAGCTGGACCACCGTGCTCCGGTGCGAGTGGACTTCCGTCGTATTCGTCAACGATCCAGGCCTTTTTGCCACGGACGTCGGCGAGCGGCAGATTCGTCGTGTAACCGCCATCGCAAAAAGCGACGAGATAGCGAATTTCGGGCTGCGCTTCAAGGTTGATGCTTTCCAGCAATGTGTCGACCGAAACGCCCGTCCACACGGTATCGAGTTTGGACCACTTCGTGACGCAGTGAAT
>JAICQI010000547.1 GCA_025937955.1 Pyrinomonadaceae bacterium | reverse complement strand
GGCTCCGAGACTTACTTTGGAAAACAGGCAAAGGATCTGACGCTCGGCGAAGCAGCATTGCTCGCCGGAATTCCCAAAGCTCCGAGCGACTACTCACCAACTTCAAATCCTGCGAAAGCAAAGGAACGTCGCGATCTCGTGCTCGACCTGATGGCGAAGAACGGATTTGCCAGTCAGGCTGAAGTGGATGCTGCCAAAGCCAAGCCGATTCAACTTGCAGACACGGCTTACTATCAGTCGCAACGCAAGTCTTCGCCTTTCGATTATCCAGTCGAGTACATTCGCCAGGAGCTCGAAGACAAGTACACAACGCGCGTGGCCCAGGGTGGTCTCTCCGTTTACACCAGCATCAACGTCGAAGCACAGAAGAAAGCTTACGAAGTCGTGCGCGCCGGTCTAAGACAGTACGACCGCACACACACTTCGTGGCGCTCGAGCTACACGATGATTCCGACTACCGTGAACAACGGCGAAGGTCCAGCAACGCAACAGGAACTCAGCAACTACAAACACCCGGATTGGTACGGCAACGAATACGAGCCGGGTCGACACCTGATGGGCCTGATCATGAAGGTCGATCGCGCGCGCAACGAAGCCGCCGTCCGCTTCGGCAACTTCACCGCAACACTGACAGTCGCCGACATGGGTTGGGGCAAGCGCCAACCGCAATACGAGTTTAAGAATGGTCACCTGGCGGAATTCGAAATCAAGGAAGTCGATGAAAAGAACCGCCGTTTGAAAGTCGAACTATCGCAAGTGCCGGCCGTGCAAGGCGCGATGATGACGCTCAACGCCAAGACCGGCGAGATCGTCACGATGGTCGGGGGCTACGACTTCTACACCAACAAATTCAACAACGCCACGCAAGCGTATCGTCAGACTGGTTCGGCGTTCAAACCGTTCATCTACACAGCCGCGGTCGAATGGGGCATGACGCCGGAAACTCCCGTCAGCGGCGCGCCAATCAGGATCGCCGACTGGCAGCCGCACAACTACGATGGCTCGCTCGGTGGCGGCGATTTGCCAATGAAGACGGCTCTCGCGAAGTCGATGAATATCCAGGCAGTGCACCTGCTGCAAACCGTCGGCATTCAAACCGGCTCGCAGATGGTCCGTCGCTTTGGCATCAAGGTGCCGATGTCTCCGTATCTTCCGTCGGCGTTGGGCGCCACCGAAGTGCCACTCGATCAAATGGTCTCGGCCTATTCGGCGTTCCCCAACAAAGGCGTTAGAGTCGAGCCGCACCTGATTCGCAAGGTTCTCGATCGTGATGGCGCCACACTCGAAGAGTGGGAGAGAACAACTTACAAGGTGATGAACCCATACGTCGCCTTGACGATGGTCTCAATGATGCGCGGCGTAGTGACTGGTGGCACAGCGACAGCAGCGAGCACGCTTCCGCATCCGGTCGCCGGAAAGACCGGTACCGTCAACGATCACACTGACGTGTGGTTCATCGGTTATACACCCACTTACGTCACCGGCGTTTGGATGGGTTATCCCGGCAAGAAGAAACCGCTTGGCAACGACATGACCGGCGGCAAGGGCGCGTTGCCGATGTTTGTCGAGTTCATGAAAACGTTCCTGAAGGACAAGGAGAAGGAAGAGTTTCCGAAAGCTCCGGAGATGCCGGAAGACATGCGCGAACTCTTCCGTCAGCGCCAGCGAGAACTCGCGGCTGAGCGTGCGGAACTAATGGCCGAAGCTGAAAAGGAAGAGGATGAAAATGCCTTACCGGCGGGAACAACCGAACCGAAACTCGAACAGGTGACCTTGCCGCCTCCACCCAAGACAGACGACGATCAACCAACATCTACGCAACCAAAGCCGGAAGTCGCAGCGCCGAAAGTCGAGACGCCACCTCCCCCGGCAACACGACCACGCGAAGCCGAACCCGCCAAGAAGAAAGGCAAGAAAGGCGACGGCGAAAACTAGCCACAAAAAGGCACAAAAAGCACAAAATTAAAAATCGATTTCTACTGCACGCCTAAATTAATTGTGGAGCACTGCTCAAAAAATCATTTTGTGCTTTTTGTGCCTTTTTGTGGCTGCTAAAATTCTTTCGTGGCCCGAATCGTTTCTTTCCTACCTTCAGCAACCGAAATGGCATGCACGCTGGGGCTTGCCGATTCAATCGTGGGCATCACTCACGAATGCGACTATCCGCCTGAGATAAAGAGCAAGCCAATAGTCGTGCGCGCGGTGTTACCACTCGAACGAATGACTCAGAGCGAGATCGATCGCGCTGTCGCCGAGCGAATACGCAACGGCCAGAGTCTCTACGCGATCGACGAACAACTCCTGCGCGAGCTAGCTCCGGATCTGATTCTCACGCAAAACCTCTGTCAGGTTTGCGCACCGTCTGGAAACGAAGTCTCGCAAGTCATCAAAGCATTGCCAAAGGCGCCTCAGATCCTCTGGCTCACGCCACAGTCAATCGACGAGATTCTCGATAACGTGCGCGAGTTGGGCGCTGCAACTGATCGCACTTCGGAAGCAGCCGCTTTGATACACGACTGCCAAAACCGTCTGAAAACTTTGGCGCAACGAACCCAAAGTGTTCGCAAGCCAAAAGTGTTCTGCATGGAGTGGCTGGATCCGGTTTATGCGAGCGGCCACTGGGTTCCGGAACTGGTGAAGATTGCGGGCGGTGTCGACGAGCTGGGGCGCGAACGTGGTGAGTCAGTGCGAATCTCCTGGGACGAAATCGCTGCGTGGGCGCCTGAAGTGCTGGTGATCATGCCGTGCGGCTTCAACCTGGAACAGACAATGAAACAGATCTGGAGCGTCTTCGGACGTAAAACCAGTTCGCCATTCTTTGATCTGCCGGCCGCAAGAAACAACCGCGTCTACGCCGTCGATGCAAACTCATTCTTCGCACGCCCCGGTCCGCGTGTAGTTGAAGGCGCAGAGTTGTTGGCTGAACTAATTCATCCCGAACTATTCGATCCTTCGACGAGCTCGTTCTCAAATTCTTTTCAACGGATCGACATTCCTCAGCTCAAAGGCGAGCTCACCGAAGGACGTGACTATTACACCGAAGGCAGCGCCATGGTTTTCACCGGCAGCTACCTTCAACGCCGTGGCTACTGCTGCGGTAGCGGCTGTCGTCATTGTCCGTATTAACTTTGCGCCTTTGCGTGAGTAAACCCAGCGGACTATACTCTAAATTCTGCGTAAATCTCCCAAATTCAAGAGATTGGAAAGTCCAAAATATGCGCCTGAGTATTCGCAGTATTGTGCTGCTTGTTACCATTACGATGATTGCCACGATCCTCGTTAACCCGACCAACAATTCCAGCGCAATGAACGTGAACACAGACAACAATCCGCTGCTCGCCAAGTGGGAAGGACCCTACGGCGGTATCCCACCTTTCGATCGTGTCCAGATCCCGCTCTTCAAACCGGCGCTGGAAGCTGCAATGGCTGAACGGCTTGCGGAGACCGAGAAGATCGCCAACAATCCGGCGCCTCCGGATTTCGAGAACACGATCGCCGCGCTCGAGCGCAGCGGGCGCACATTAAACCGCGTAACAACGCTTTATAGTGTTTGGGGCGCAACGATGAGCAACCCGGAATATCAGGCGGTGGAGCGAGAGATGGCGCCGCGGCTCGCGTCTTTGCTCGATCAGATTTTTCAGAACGAACCACTCTTCAAACGAATCGAAGCTGTCTACAACTCACCCGCCAAAGCCAAGCTCAACGCCGAACAACAGCGCCTGACATGGCTCTACTACACAAACTTTGTGCGCGCGGGCGCGCGTCTCAACGCCGATGCAAAGAAACGGCTGTCGCAGATCAATCAACAGCTCGCCGGACTTTACACTAAGTTCAGCCAGAACGTGCTTGCCGAAGAGACGGACCATTTCCTCGTGCTGAAGAGTGAAGCTGAGCTCGCAGGTCTGCCGCAGTCGCTGCGCGACGCCGCCGCTGCTGCCGCGGAGACCAAAAAGCAGCCAGGCACGTGGGTGATTATGAATACACGCTCGTCAATCGATCCGTTTTTGACTTACTCCGATCGGCGCGACTTGCGTGAAAAGGCATGGCGCATGTTCGTCAATCGCGGCGACAACGGTGGCGAGCACGACAACAACGCCATCATCACCGAGGTCCTTCAGTTGCGCGCCGAACGCGCGGGGCTCCTTGGCTACCCGACGCACGCCCACTGGCGTCTGGAAAATGCCATGGCCAAGACTCCGGAGAAGGCTATGGAGCTGATGGAAGCGGTCTGGAAGCCTTCCGTCGCGCGCGTGCATGAAGAAGTTGCGGACATGCAGGCACTCGCCGACAAGCAAGGCGCGAAGATCAAGATCGAGCCCTGGGACTATCGTTATTACATGGAGAAGGTGCGCAAGGCGAAATACGACCTGGACCAGAACGAGATCAAACCATATCTGCAGCTCGAGAAGTTGCGCGAAGGTATCTTCTGGGTGGCGGGCGAGCTTTTCAACTTCAACTTCACGCCGGTCACGAACGTTCCGGTGGCCCATCCGGATATCCGCGTTTGGGAAGTCACCGACAAGACTTCAAAGAAGCATATCGGTCTCTGGTACTTCGATCCTTACGCGCGTGCCGGAAAACGGTCGGGCGCATGGATGAATGCCTATCGTGCGCAGGAACGAGTCAACGGTGAGATCACCACCATC
>JAICQI010000845.1 GCA_025937955.1 Pyrinomonadaceae bacterium | reverse complement strand
GGGGCGACGAGCCAGTGAAAACGTTGACGCTGCGGTAGTTGACCAATCGCTCCGGCTTCATCGCCACCGCGACAAATGGTTGGAATTGCGGCCAGGTGTTTTCTCACCAGATCGAGGTCGACGTTTGGATCGAGAGCGAGCAGTCGCGACTCATTCAACTTGATCCGTGCTTCTAAAAAGGACAGCTCTGGACACGAGAGGATCACGCCGGCGTTGATAAACTCTTCGCGGTCCACTTTTGGTACGACTCGGATCACGGCATAGTCATACCTGAATTTATCGGGCACGAATCGCCTCCTCAACGAAGTGACGAGGCGCGTCGAGACGCCTCGTCAGGTAATCGATGTAAGCTTGCCTGTTTTCCGCAGTCGTATTAAAGGGGAAGTTGTTTGTCATCCAGTCGTCCGGGACGAGGTCGACGATTTCTTTTATTACGTCTTTAGTGATCGATGCTGTCATGGCGTGGTCGACTGTCTCGAGCGCGCTGGCAAATGTCAGCAGGATGTGTTCCTTGATCAAGCGGAACGGATCCTTGCTGCGTTGGTCCATATCGGTCCAGGCGTGGTGGAAATATAGCGAAGCGCCATGATCGATCAGCCAGAGCTTGCGATGCCACATTAACATGTTTGCATTTCGCGGGGTGCGATCGACGTTAGTGACGTAGGCATCGAACCAGACGATACGCGAAGCGAGGTCAGGATCGGGTTTGTCTGCAACCGGGTCGAACATCACTGAGCCGGGAAGGTAGTCGAGCCCGAGATTCAGTCCGCCGCTGGCGCGAATGAGATCCTGGATTTCGGGATCGGGTTCTGTTTTCGCGATTTCAGGATCAAGTGAAACGAACACGAGCTCGGGAACCAGCAAGCCTGCGGCCCTGGCAAGCTCCCCGGCGATCAGTTCCGCGATGAGTGCCTTGGTCCCCTGACCGGCGCCACGGAACTTGAGCACGTACATCCCGTCATCATCCGCCTCAATGATCGCCGGCAGCGATCCACCCTCACGCAGCGGCGTAACATACCTTGCGGCGTTTACAGTTCGCATTATCGTTCATTGTAATCCGGGTCAATCGAATTAGGCGCCTCCTCCAGGGAGGCGCGCAATCCAGCTTATTCGAGTTCGGTCAGCACCTGTTCAATACTTTGATCGTTCCAGAATTTAGTCATGTTCTCGCCGGTTGTTAGGGTGCGCGTTTTCATTCGATCGATGTAGAGCGTTCCGTTTAAGTGGTCTATTTCGTGCTGAAGAATACGCGCGTACCAACCCTGCGCCTTGATTGTTATCTTTTCGCCTTGTTCATTTAAACATTCAACGCGAACATTAAGTGCCCGATCAACAACCGCCTGATAGCCCGCTACGCTAAGACAGCCTTCGAAGAATTGTGCCGACGATTTACCCAGGATCGTAAGCTTCGGATTGATGATAACGTGAAACGGAATCGCCGATCTCTGAGTTTCTGCGATTTCATCCTCTGAGAGACGAGTTAAATATTCCGCTCGATCTTCAATTACTGCGAGTTGAATCGACTTACCAATCTGCGGCGCCGCGAGACCCACTCCCGGCGCCTCGCGCATCGTGTTTCGCATCAAGTCGATAAGGAGTTGTATCGACGGGCTGCGGATCTCGTCCTTTGTTAATGGACGACTCTGCTTTCTCAAAACAGGATCACCGGCCTGTACAATCTTTAACTTCATCCCTATAGCTCCTAAGGGTGGCGTGACGGTCACGAGACAAATAGTATAATTCGATTATTGGTGGAGCCACATATATGAAGACAATTGGAATTGTTGCTCATAGTTTCGAAGGCGCTGCGCTTTGTTTCCTGGCCGCGTGCAGGGAAGGGGCCGAACACCTTGGACCACATATGCATCCAAACATCGTCATGAGTGCAGTGCCCATGGGATTGAGCATACCGGGCTGGGAGTCTAACGATCACGCAGCAGTCGCGAAATTTCTTTCCGAGGGCGTGCAACTAGTTGCTGACGCAGGCGCTGATTTTTATGTTTGCCCTGACAATACTGCGCACATCGTCCTGGAGCAGATCGCGGCCGACTTGCCGCTACCAGGACTACACATCGCGGATGTGGTGTGCCGCGAGGTAATGATGCGTGGATGGAAGCACGTCGGGCTGCTCGGCACCCGCTGGACCATGACCGGTCCTGTCTACGAAACGGCGTTGAAGACGCGGGGTCTGGACATGCTGGTTCCCGACGAGCAAACGCGAGAGCAACTGAACGCTGCCATCTTCGACGAACTCTGCCTCGGAATATTCAACGCCAGCACAACTGATCGTTTCCTGGGAGCAATTGAGAATTTAAAATCGAGAGGAGCTGAGTGCGTCATTCTCGGCTGTACTGAGATACCTCTGATCGTAACGGAAGCGAACTCACCATTGCCGCCATTCGATTCAACACGACTGCTTGCGAAATATGCGGTTCGTGAGGCAGTCAGCGAGCGCCCGATAAGCGCGAAGTCAGGCTGGCTCCCCGTCTGAACCTTACGGGCCCAGGGACTCCGAGCTGACGCAGAATTGTTGGGCATCTGCGGCTTAATAGTAATGGCAATTTTCAGCGTGGCAAGGAACCGATTTGAGTAGGTGTTCATTCCTGAGTTGGCTTTGCCTCAAAAGTAGGATCGCACTTGGATCGGGTCAGTACAGGGAGCGGTAGCGACCTGGTCAAACCATAGGAGTCAACAGT
>JAICQI010000308.1 GCA_025937955.1 Pyrinomonadaceae bacterium | reverse complement strand
CAGCGAAGCCCGCGAAGAAAGCAAAGAGCAAAGCAAAAAGCAAACCCAAGAAAGTTCGCCGGCAGCGAAGGCGCCGTTAGTGCAACTGTAGGGGCGGCCCTCCGTGGCCGCCCCAGCGTGGGGTGGCCACGGAGGGCCCCCCCTACAAATACACCGTCAATACCATACGCGGTTGATGTGGCGGAAGTCCCTCACTCCAACTGCCGCCTCAGCCAGGCGCGGGCCATTTTCCAATCGCGTTCGACCGTGGCGTGCCCGATTCCCAGCACTTCCGCAATCTCATCAATCGAGAGCCCGCCAAAAAACTTCAGCTCGACGATGCGGCTCTGCTGCGGATCCATTTTGGTCAACTCATCAAGCGCTTCGTTCAACGCCAGCAGATCAACTTCAGGCTGCTTCGCCAGCTTCTCAACGCTCGTAATCGAAATCCTTTGCTGCCCGGAACCGCCTCGTTTGACAGCCTGGTGCTGGCGCGCGTGATCCACCAGGATGCGCCGCATCAACTGCGCGGAAATGCCGAAGAAGTGCGCGCGATTTTGCCACTTCGCATCTCGTTGATCGACCAGCTTTAAGTAAGCCTCGTTGACCAGCGCTGTGGGTTGCAGCGTGTGCTCGGCACGCTCGCGTCGCAGGTAATTGCTCGCCAGTCGTCGCAGTTCGCTGTAGACGAGCGGCATGAGCTTTTCAAGCGCCGCCTGATCGCCTTTGCCCCAGTCAACCAGGAGCCGCGTGATGCCTTCGGAAGACTGCATAAATGTGCTGTGCAGCAGAGTTTACAACAAATGTTTCGCTGCCGTGAGGGAAACCGGGCCAAACGTGCGCGTGAGTAGATGTAGGCAAAAAATGCTGATTGAGAAACAAACGGAGGTGCATCATGAAAAAATACTTCTACATCCCTTTGGCGGTCGTAATGCTAATCGGTGTGCTCGCGACCAATGCACACGCGCAGAGCAACAGCCCACAGCGAATCGTCGCCAACATTCCCTTCACCTTCAACGTGGGTAAGACGAGCCTGCCGGCAGGCAAATACACGGTCACGGTGCTCAATCCAACTTCGGATCGCCGCATCTTGCAAATACGAAGCACCAACGGGCGCTCGAGTGCGATGATTTTGACGAACGGCGTGATTGGTGACATCTCTGAGAATTCGAAGCTCGTGTTTGAACGTGACGGTGATCGTTACTACTTTGCGCAGGCGCAAATGGCTGGCGACTCGACCAGTCTCGCCGCACCGCGAGCAAAGACCACGGCTACCGCGAAGCCACGCATGGATACAATCGCGAAGAAAAAGAATTTGGTTGTCATAACCGCCGAATAACAGCCCGCAGAAGTTGGGGAACTCCTTGCAGGCTGTGCCACGGATTTACACAGATTGAAAACACGGATTAGAATCCGCACTTCATCTGTGTAATCCGTGGCCCCCATGAATCTTCGCACAGAAGCTATCGCCGGCATCACCACCTTCTTCACTATGGCTTACATCGTGGTGGTGAACCCCACGATCCTCTCGACACCCGGAACAGGCATGGCTTTCAGTGGCGTGTTGACCGCGACGGTCCTGATCTGTTTCACGATGACGCTGCTGATGGGCCTCTACGCGAAACTCCCGTTTGCGGTGGCGCCGGGCATGGGCATTAACGCCTTCTTCACGTTCACGATCATCCTTACGCAGAAGGTCTGGTGGCAGGTCGCGCTCGGCATTGTCTTCTGGGCGGGCGTGCTCTTTCTGTTGATCTCAGTCACACCGATTCGCGAAACGATCGCCAAAGCGATCCCTTCCGAGCTCAGAATCGGCACCGCTGCCGGCATTGGCATCTTCCTGACGTTCATCGGTCTAAAAAACGCCGGGCTGATCACTTCCGATCCAGTCACCTTCGTCAAACTCGGAGTTCTCGGCGGTGAAGCGGTGCTTGCAATCGTGGGATTGCTGGTGACGATTTTGCTGATAACTCGTAGCAGTCCTTTGGCGTATCTGGCCGGCATCCTGTTTATTACTCTTGTTGGAACGGCATTGGGCTGGATCAAGCCTCCGCAAAGTTTTTTCAGCGCCCCTGATTTTCATACGGTGTTTCTCAAGGCTGACCTTCTCGGCGCCTTGAAACTCTCGTTGCTGCCTGCGATCGTCGCAATTCTTTTTACCGATCTCTTCGACTCAATCTCCACTTTTATCGGTGTCGCTCACGCATCGGATCTGCTCGACGAAAATGGAAATCCGCGAAACCTTCGACAGGGATTGATAGTCGATTCCTTCGCGACTTTGGGAGCCGGCCTGGCAGGCACGTCTTCAGGGACTGCCTACATCGAAAGCATCGCGGGCATAAATAGCGGCGGACGCACGGGTCTGACATCAGTCTTCACCGCCCTCTGTTTTCTTCCCTGTTTGTTCATCGCCCCGCTGGCAGGAATGGTTCCGGCATATGCTACGGCGCCGGTGCTGCTGCTTGTGGGCGCGTCGATGTTCAAAAGCGTGAGCGCGATTGATTTTCGGAAAATTGAAGAGGGATTTCCGGCGTTTTTGACTATAATCCTCATCCCCCTGACCTTCTCGATAACCCAGGGAATTCTCTGGGGCTTCATTTCGCACGTTGGCCTTTATCTGATTGTTGGCCGTCGCAAAGAGATTCATTCCGTAATGTACGTGCTCGCGCTGATCGCGGTCGGGTTGCTGGTGTTGGAGCATTCGCAGTTTTCATGGGTTTCTTATGAGTAAATACGTTGTCGCTTTCATAATCGCGTTCTTCACCACTAGTGTTATCGCGCAAACGCCATCGCCCACTCCTCAGGACAAGCGCGGGCTTGGCATTCAGAGCAGTGACGATGCGAAGAAAAGCGCTGCTGACCAGCGAGCGCGTGAAGCCAAGCCGGAGCTGGTGCTACAAACCGGCTACAACAACTTTTATGGTGCTACTCGTCTGGTGTTCAGTCCTGATGGACGGCTACTCGCCACCGGAACCTTCCGCAGTAACACGATCAATCTCTGGGAAACAGCGACCAATCGCAAGCTGCGCAATCTCTCAACCAGCGGCCAGGTCACATCCTTCTTCGCCCCCGCAATCAGCTTTAGTCGCGACAACCGTCTGGTAGCGGCTTCCGCAGGGGACAATTCAGTCACTGTTTGGGACGTGATGAGTGGTCGTGAAGTACAAAAGCTCGCGGGCGCGCAAAGCACCGTGTTGGCGGCGATGGGCGTCTACTTCATCGGCTTCGTCCCGAACAATCAACTCGTCACGGTGAGCGATGCGATTCGAGTTTGGGACCTCGCAACTGGGCGCGAGCTGCGCACGCTGGAATCGGGCGTCCAGGCCATGTCCGGTTTGAATGGTTCTGATGGCACCGTGACTCTTTCGCCTGACGGCACTCAACTCCTCATCGTCAGCGAAGATCGTGAAGTCAGAGTCCTGGATCTCGGAAGTGGACGTGAGGTTCGTCGCGTGCGTCTGCCGAGCGATCAGATCGACAATCTTCAGCTTTCATTCAACTCCGATGGACACTTGCTCGCGACAGGCATCGACAACAAGCGATTCAAACTCTGGGACCTGACAGACAAAAAAGAGCGCGAGCTTGGACCAACGAGCAAAGACTTTCCCCAGGTGAGGTTCAGTCGCGATGGCAAGTTCGTCGCGCTTTCCGACAATTACACCGTCAAAATCTGGGACACCGCGACCTTACGTGAGTTGGCCGCTTTGAAAGTGCCAAACAGCGGCACGTCTGCTGTGCAAATCGATGCGTTCATCAACTTCAGCGAAGACGGCAAACGGATCGCAACCGGCGGCGTGGATACTGACACGATCGTTTGGGAGACTGAGACCGGCAAACGACTGTCAAATCTCAGCGGCCGCACCAACATGGCTTACCAGGTCGCGTTCAGCCCCGACGGTTCGGAGCTGGTTTCCGGCGGCCGCACGCGCTGGGATCTGCGCACGGGCCGCGGGCTTCGTATCACTCCCGAAACAACCACAAAGACGTTCGACATGCTGAGTCCGGATGGCCGCGTCGTTGCAGTGATAAAGCTCAACTCCGGCGTGATCACGATTGTCGAGAGCCCTGGCGGAAAGCTTTTGCACACGCTCACGCCGTCGGGCAATGTCGTGTTTCAGCGCGCCCGTTTCAGCGCTGACGGCGCTGTGCTCGCCGTTATCTATGGTCCACCTGTAGATCAGAACCCAAGTGCCTCAACTGGTTTCGGTAGCCAGATCAAACTCTGGGATGTTAAGAACGGTCGCGAGCTGCGTTCGTTTACGCCAACCGAGATTCCCATGGAATTTGGTTTCACCGCCGATGGCCGTCTTCTCGCAACAGTCGGATCGTCAGGACAGATCTCGCTTTGGGATGCGCAATCAGGCAGCAAGCTGCGCGATCTGACTTCAAATCCCCTGAGCTCATTCACTCCTCCTGTCATCAAACCCGGCCAGATGCCGACCATGCCAAACATGGCTGACATTTCGGCAATGATGACAAACGTACTCGGAGGTCTGTCCGCGGGAACGATGGGACGTACCGTTACCTCGCTGGCGTTCACCAAGGATGGACGCATGCTGGCGACTGGTGGATTTGAGTCGAAGACAAATATCGATTTCGCCGCGATGATGAGCGGTGCGATGAAGCAACAACGGCCCAAAAAAGGTTCGAAGCCTCCGGATACTGATGATCTATTGAAGGATCTCAAAGTCGAAACAGTCGGCCAGGTAAAACTGTGGGACGTGACTAGTGGTCGCGAGATCGGCGCGATCAAAGGACACGGTCGCGGCGTCAGCAACGTGATCTTTAGTCGTGATGGCAAAATGATCGCCACCGGCGGCACCGACAATACGATCAAGATCTGGGATGTCGCCACGCGCAGTGAGCTGCGCATGCTGAGTGGACACACTGCTGGTATCGAGTCGATGGATTTCACGCCGGACGGACGTCTGCTTGCGTCGGCGAGTGAAGACGGCAGCACGTTTCTTTGGGACACTAAAACCGGTGAACACTTGTTGACCTTGATCTCGCTGGACGATGGCGGCGAGTGGATGGTCGTCACGCCCCAGGGTCTATTCGACGGCACGCCCGTTTCATGGAACCAGATTCTCTGGCGCTACAACCAGGAGACGTTCAACGTCGCTCCGATCGAATGGTTCTTCAATGAGTTTTATTATCCGGGACTGCTCGCCGACATCTTCAATGGGAAGCGGCCGCGCGTGGCCCAGGACGTCTCGAAGAAAGATCGACGGCAACCGATCGTGAAGTTGTCACTCGTGGGACAAGCTCCGGACTCGACTGTCGCAACGCGCACGATCAAAGTGAAGATCGACGTTTCCGATGCGCCTGCCGACAAAGACAATCCGCAGGGCACAGGCGCGCAGGACGTGCGGCTGTTTCGCAATGGATCGCTGGTGAAGGTTTGGCACGGCGATGTTTTGAAGGGACAGGCGAATGTTTCGCTCGAGCAGGAGATCACCGTCACGGCTGGTCCAAACCGGCTGGTGGCATACGGCTTCAATCGCGATAACGTCAAAAGCAAGGACGCGCCGCTCGTGTTCACCGGCGCCGACACGCTCAAACGCAAAGGCACTGCTTACATTATTGCTGTCGGCGTTAACGAGTATGCGAATCCGCAGTACAACCTGAAATACGCGACGGCGGATGCGCGCAGCTTCGGCGATGAGTTACGTCGCCGGCAAACTCAGATCGGCGGTTTTGAGCGAATCGAAGTGATCCAATTGCTGGATCAGGAAGCGACTAAGGCCAATATCCTGGCTGCGATAAAGCGTCTTGCTGGTGAGCCCGGGCCGCCGAGTTTGAAAGCGGGTCCGCTCGATGGATTGAAACGCGCGGAGCCTGAGGATACCGTCGTGATCTATTTCGCGGGGCATGGAACCGCACAGGCGCAGCGCTTCTACCTGATACCTCACGATCTCGGCTACACCGGCGAGCGCACGAAACTAACCGAGCAAGGTTTGAAGGACATGCTCGCGCACAGTATTTCTGACATTGAGCTCGAGTCGGCAGTCGAAGGCCTCGACGCGGGGCACCTGCTACTGATCATCGATGCGTGTAACTCGGGACAGGCGCTCGAAGCCGAAGAAAAACGACGCGGTCCGATGAATTCAAAAGGGCTCGCCCAACTCGCTTACGAAAAGGGCATGTATATCCTGACCGCGGCGCAGAGTTTTCAGGCTGCGCTGGAAGCAGCGCAGCTCGGTCACGGATACCTGACGTATGCTCTGGTCGAAGAAGGATTGAAAACACCGGTCGCCGATACCTCGCCCAAAGATGGTGTGGTGATCGCGCGTGAGTGGCTCAACTTTGCCACGGAGCGCGTACCGCAAATGCAGGAAGAGAAGATGACGCAGGGTCGTGGACTCGGCATTGAGGTGGCGTTTACGGAAGGTGAGACTCGCAGCGTGCAACGCCCACGCGTATTCTACCGTCGCGAGCTTGAAGCCAATCCGTTAGTAATCACTAAACCATAAACATGGACCACCCCATCGGCAAATCGTTCCCGCGTAAAGAGGGTCGCAAGAAAGTTACTGGTCAGGCGCTCTACGTCGATGATCTGTCGTTTCCTGAAATGCTTCACGGTACAACCGTGCGCAGCCCCGTCGCGCGCGGCAGGATAAAAAAGATCTCATTCGAAGGCGACATTCCGTGGGATGAGTTCACTATCGTCACTGCCAAAGACATTCCCGGCGCCAACTACGTCGCCTTGATCCTGACCGATCAACCGTTTCTCGCCGCTGACTTTGTAAATCATCCGGAAGAGCCGGTGCTGCTGCTTGCGCACCGTGACAAGTACTTGCTGGAAGAAGCACGACGGAACGTGGCGATAGAGATCGAAGAACAGCCCGCCATCTTCTCTCTCGAAGACTCGCTCGCAAAGAAGGAGATCATCTGGGGCGAAGACAATGTCTTCAAGAAGTTTCTCGTCGATAAAGGCAATGTTG
>JAICQI010000293.1 GCA_025937955.1 Pyrinomonadaceae bacterium | reverse complement strand
TGACGTGCCCCTCTTTCAATCAAAGTTGGTTGTGCCGGTGATTTACATCAACGACGCGCCGGAGTATTTGAAAGAAGGCAGCCCGTTTCTTCGCTACATACGCGAGACCAAATCGCCATTCGCGATTCTCATAAACTACGGCGCCGCAAAGTTGGACCAGTCCGCATGGCAACTGCTCAATGGCGAGCTGAAAGATCAGTTTCTTGGATGGATCTCCGGCGAGAGCGTGGGCTACGTATGGGATCACGCGCCGGCGGAGTTGAAGATCTCACCGTCGATGTCGCGGCGCGAGCTGCTCGAAGCGCACCGGCAGTTTTATACGAACGCGCTGGGTCGTAAGTGGCGCGAGCTGTTTCAGACCGAAACGGGGCCGATGTGGGACAAGATGATTCCCGCCCAATCGACGTCGAGCACATCGTTTGCACACGCGCTGAGCCAGTGGGGCGTCAACCTGCTGGGCATGGAAACGGCCGCGGTGATGCCGATGTTCGGTATGCGGATCGCATTCACGCGTGGCGCCGCACGACAATTCGGCAGCACGTTTCTTTACTACCACGCGCCAAACTTCGGCGACACCGCCACGACCTTCACGAAGCAACAGAATTTCGCGGGGCCGGACTTCTTCTATCACTCGCGTTATGGTCCAACAATGGGACCTTCGCTCTCGTGGTATCGCAAGAGTTATTACCTCTACTACATGGCCGGCGCTTCCGCGATCTATCTCGAGCAGGGCGGCGATCAGTTCTTCAAACCGGGACCGGGTGAGCATCCGTTTCAACTCAATCCGCTCGGGCGGATCACGGACGAATTTGTGCGCTTCGTCGAAAAACAACCCGAGCGCGGCACGCCCTACACGCCCATAGCGTTCCTGCTCGATCCGGCGCACGGCTTCGAGATTAATGACTATCCGCACTGGCCTTTTGAAGTGTCGCAGATCGATCGCGGCGACCGCGCGTTAAGAGAGCTGTTTGGTGTTGCGTACTATCCGGGACTGGTGGTGGAAGGCGAGCCGGCGATTGCGGATCGACAGCCGTTTGTATCAGGTGTTTTTGGTGACATTTTTGATGTATTGACTGCCGCGGACGTTCAAGGCTCGCGCTCGAAGATGCAAACCTTGTTGCCGTCATATCGCGCGGTGGTTATCGGTGGAAGGATCGATTGGAGTGCGGAATGGATCCGGAGAATCAACGACTACGTGCGCAACGGCGGTACGCTGGTGCTGAACGCAGCGCAGATCAAGAAACTACCGGAGGATCTTTTGGGTGTGCGACTGCTCAACGACACAGGCGAAGCTCATAACGCTCGTTGCCTTTCGCCGAATGAAGAGCCGCAGGATCTGAAGGGACAGGTATTCAGGTATGAGAAAGTCGAGCTCAAAGGCGCTGCGCCGTTAATTACTGTACCCACCGGCAATCCGCTCGTGACGGTAAATAAAGTCGGGAAGGGAAGCGTGATCTTCGTTGCGGTGCCGGATCTGCTTGGTGAGGATGAGCGCATCGTTCCGCTCGCAGCGCATCTGCTGGCCCACGTCTTTGCCGAAGTGACGCCAGTGAAGGTTACGGGGGATGTTGAGTATCTAATCAACCGCACGGCGAATGGATGGGTGGTTACGTTGTTGAATAACAACGGCGTGTTCAAGCCGCAACAAGGAATGGCGCAGGTTGATCGAAGTGCTTATGTTAACGTGACGATCAGCGGACAAATTCAGAGCGCCACTGAGTGGATCAGTGGCGCTCCATTAAAACCGAATAACGGGATGGTATCGCTTCAAATTGCCCCTGGCGGCATTGCTATCGTGGAGCTTAGGTAACGCTGATTCAGCAGATTAAACGCTGATCGTAGTTCCATCGAACCTGGTCAAGCTGAAGCCGTTGAAGACTTCGTTGTAGCACGCGCGTTGTTCCTTGAGGATGCCGATGGCGATCTGCTCGCCGAGTTTCAAGGATTCGTTTGCGTCCGAGCGCCAGTGAACGCCCGCCGTATTTCGTCCCAACGCCACGTTCGCTGCGACCTTATTAAGCTCACCACCGACAGTTAAATCACCGGCATCGGATCCCGTATAAGGCACGAGACTCAAACCATCATCTGTCGGTTGCACCGGATCGAGACCGATATCAACCAGCCCTGTAGTCTCTTTGAACCACGCTTTAAGAATCGTGACGCACGCACCCGCCACAGTCGCGTGTCCGGCGCCGTATGCTGGATGCGTAGGCGAACCTTCCGGAAACGCCATCGGCAATAGGGCATTACCTGCGGGCATGAAGCCGCCGAGGCGGTTTGAATCCGAGAACGAGTTGAGAACCTCAGCATTCACCGGGTAGCCGGCGCCGTGGAAGAGCGTCCGGTCAACTCTTTCCGCCATCACCTCCGGCCGCAAGCGTCGATGCACAAACCACTTCTGATACCAGACAGCTTTCAACGCTCGTGTTGACACTTCGCACAAGAGCGTCGCGATGTGTGGACCACCAAACGTGCCGAAGCCGATCTGGCTCGGATTGCCGTTATATGGATTGCCGTCGTCGAAAGGTGCGCCGGCGCCGGCCAGGATCAAAAAGGCGTGAAAGTAAGCCTGGAACAAAACGTCGATGTGTACCCATTGACCGATGTCACGACCGTTGCGCATGTAGCGCGGCACGGGATCGAAAGTATTTGATGGTTGCGCAACGCCGCGTTGAACTGCGAGCCACGTGGCAAAGTCAGTCATGTAATCGACGCCGGGCACAGTCGTCGTGATCTTCTGCTCAATCTTGTTCGCGCCGAAGTTGCAGTCCTGATAGAAAAACTGCGACAGGTAAGGTCCGAGGCGGTCTCCGGGAGTAAGTCCGCGAAACAGCGTGGCAGTCGTAACTGCGCCGCTGCTCTTCGGAGCGTTCAAATCAGCGCCGTACAAGGTCAAGTCTGCGGCAGCGGCATTGGCGATCGGGTTTGTAGCGTACTGCGAGTAAGGAATGTCGCGCAGCAGCGCCATCCAATAGTTTTCTGAAATCTCCGCGGCCTGTGCGCGACTCGCAAAGGCGGGAGCGGGTGGTTGAACTAACGCGTGCGCGTCGGGGCCTTGCAAGTCAAAAGCAAGACCCGACTGAGGATTTGTCAGACCGGTGGTGCCACCGAGTGGAATCGCGTCAAAGTCCGCCGGGCTCCCGCTGTTAATTGCCTGGAGGAGTGCGTTGTACGCGCTCAGCACCACGGTGCCATCGTCGTTGTGTGGCAAGCCTTTCGAATAATTACCAAGCTTGTTTGGGTAAAGGTTCTCGTCCTGGTTTTTTGGGTGTTGCAGGTTCTGCGGTGTTGCTTGCAGACCGGCGTTGGCTGCGTCGCGCCGCAGCTTGGCGCAGGCATTGGCGCGTTGATTGGAGCTGGGAGCGGCTTCAGCTTCAGCGCGTCCGATTACAGTTGCGGCGATGGTTGCGGCTCCAACACCGGTTAGAAATGTACGTCTGGTAGATTTCACGAGAGGGAACTTCCTTTCGATAGGGATCTGGGGGCGGTATTTCTATCACAGGTTGGAGTGAGGAAGGAAGGAAAAGCCGCGGATTAACGCGGATTAGATCCGGATTTTATCCGTAAACTATCCGCGTTAATCTGTGGCCCGGTTTTATGGCTTCTTGCCTTTGCCCTTACCGCCGCCCTGTGAGGGTGGCTGAGCTTTGGCTGGCCGCTCCTGTTTAGGTTGTTGCTGTTTTGCTGGCTGCTGCTGTGGTGCGGCCACGCGTTCGCCTCGCGGCTGTTGCTGCTTCACAGGACGAGCCGCACCCTCAGCTTGCGGTTGTTGCTGTTTCACTGGACGTGCCGCACGCTCAGCTTGTGGTTGCTTCTGCAGCTCCCCACGTTTCGCCTGACCGCGACCTTTTTCTTCAACACGCTGTTGTTGTTGAACTGGAGCCGGCGCTTGCGCCTGTGGCGCGCCTCTGCCTTGGCGCTCGTCTCGCACCTTCAACTTCTGTCCCTTCGCACGATCTGACGCCGGATTCACACGCATCGTCTTAGCCAAATCAGGCTTAAACCGTGGCGCTACCGGCTCTACGCTCGTCACCACCGGTGTATCGTTGAGCTTCCTCGCGATTCCCGGAGGAATGTCAGTCTTTCCACGTCCCCACGCCGAGTTCACCACTGCATTCCGCAACGGAGTCACCAGCAATGGATCGAGCACGGGATTAACCTGCGCCAGCATGTTTCGATCAGCCTTCCTCGCTCGCCGCCAATCGAAGCCACCGCGCGTGAACTCGTCGACACTCACGACCGTCACCGCGCCCGGCACGTTGAGATTCACCCCGCGCTGATACAGATCTCCGCGCGTCAGGTATTGAGGCTGCCAGTCGTTGGTATAGTAATGCGGCACGTAGACGTCGCCCGGACCAAGTGGCACCCATCCGATCTCGTTTTGTGAAAACGGAACGAAGGCGACCAGCGCGGGCGAGTAGACCGGCGTGACGTTCATCGTGTCAGGCACCCAGTACCAACGATCACCAACAAACGCCCAACGCCCGTAGTGATAAGGAGCATAGCCCCACGGTTCAGTCGAAACCCAGGTTGGACCATACGGGTGGTCCGTGTACCAGTAACCTGTCTGATAAGGGCTCCATCCCGCCTCGACTCGCGGCGACCAGGCGTATCCATAGCCGTCGACGTTGCGCCAGTCGCCGTAGTAATCAAGCTCATAGAGGCCGGGTATGTATGAGTTAGCATATTGGTAACTAACGTTCCGACGATACGGATCGAAATAATATGGGTCGCTTAGATAGGAGTTGTAGTCGCGATAGCGACCGTCGTAAGAGTTTGGATACTGATAGGCGTAGTAATCGTCAACCAGGTAACCCGCGTTGCGCCCGTCGAGCTGCGACAGAACGACGTCGGCTGCGGTCGAGCCGAGTAGCGTAAGCATTTCACCTTTGCTGATCTGTCCACTGCCGCCGAGACCGACAACCTGCGCCAGACCACTCAGCACCGAGACCAGCACCTGGCCGTTGTCGATGCCGACGTTGTAAAGACCTGGTTGCTGAAAATCGACCGCTCCATATGGCGTCGCCACTTCGAAAAGATCGCCTGAATCGAGATAGCCAACGTCAAAAATCGCGGAGCCGTCGCGCAGTGCCAGTTGCGTGCGGTCGTCGCTTAGCGCAAGCACATCGAGTGACGTGTTTGGATCGAGCCGCGCGAAATTGCGTCCGGTAAATGCCAAACTCGCGTGCGAGTTGTCTCGCGTGTAGATGCGGTCACCGACTGAGAACGGTTGGTTGTCAGTGGCGGTGATCCACTGGTCGCTCTGCGCGTTGGCCGGGTCGCTGTTGTTTAGCGCCACTTCGCCTTCGACTCGTTGAATGCGCGCGGCGTTAGGCAATGCTTCGGCTGATGCCGTCTGCTCGTGCTTCATCCACCAGGCCACGCCGACGCCTGCCAGGACGGCACACACCACGGCTATGATCACGAGATGCGGCCACACTTTCAGATTATTCATAAAACCCCCCTCTAATTCGGTTTTTCGGGGTAATTTGGGCAAGCACCATGCCAGCCGGGATGTGGGGCAGAAATGTGTTTATCTGCGTTAATCTGCGAGATTTCTAACCCATATCGTCACGTCCTGAATCAAATCGTTTCGTAAACCTACATCTCTTTCGTACATTCCTCGTTATCTGTCGTGGAATGGCGCTTGCCAAATACCCAAATCTCTCTCCGCTCAGTACCTGAAAGGAAAAAGACGAACGTGAATTACTTAAAACAGTTAGGAGTGTCTTTGGCGATATGCGCGACGCTGGGCGCAGCGAGTGACGTCGCCAATGCTCAGGGAAGGCGTGGTCGTGGCGAGGAGCGGAGGCAGGAGAACCAGGCTGCACGCGAGCAACGACAGCAGGAACGACAACAGGTCCAACAGAACCGCCGCGAAGAACGGCAAGAGAACCAGCAGCAACGCTCGGAACAACGTCGTCAGGAGCAGCAGCAGGCCGGTCAGGAACGACAGCAGCGCTGGGAACAGCGGCGACAGCAACAACAGCCAGCCAGTCAGGAACGTCAACAGCGTTGGGAACAACAGCGACAGCAACAACAGCAGGCCAGCCAGGAACGGCAGCAGCGTTGGGAACAACAACGCCAGCAACAGCGCAATCAGCAACAGGCGGAAGATCAGATCCGCCGCTCACGCGAACGTGAGGATCGCTGGCAGCAACAGCGACAGCAACAAGTTCAGCAATCGCGCGAGCGCGAAGGTCGTTGGCAGCAACAACGTCAACAGCAACAGCAGAACCGGGATTGGGAGTTGCGGCGACAGCAGCAACAGCAACAACAACAGGAACTGCAACGGCGCCAGCAGTCGGAACGCGATCGCGATCGCAACCGCGATCGAAACTGGGATGGCCGTCGGGACAACGACCGCGACAACAACCGGCGTCAACGTAATTGGCGGCTGGAACAACAGCAACGCGCCGAACGCTATCGGGGGGATTGGCAGCGACGGCAGAATTTACTGTATCAGCGTCAACGCTTGCTCGAGCAGCAGCGACGTCTGAACCAGTTGCGTTACCAGCAGCGTTATCTCGAGCGACTGCGTCGCGATCAGTTGCGCTTGCAGCAGTGGCGCTATAACGACTACGGGCCGTACAACTATCGTTATCGCAGAGGCAGCAGCTACTACGAAACGAACCGGTATGGCGCGGAGATGTTGCAGCGCGCAATCAATGATGGTTATCAGGAAGGCTTCTACGCCGGGCAAGCCGACCGCCAGGATGGTTATGGCTTCAATGCTGAGGAAGCTTATGCTTACCAGGACGCGAGCGCCGGCTACGACGGTTACTACGTGGATCTAAACGAGTATCAATATTACTTCCGTGAAGGATTCAGGCGTGGCTATGAGGACGGTTACTACAGCCGCTCACGCTACGGCCAGTATTCGAATGGAACGGCCAGCATCCTCGGCGCGATCCTCGAAGGCATCCTTGGGCTGCAATTAATTAACTAAGCCTTGCGCTTGAGAATAGGTCCTATACGTCCTGTAGGACCTATTCTTATTTTCTCGAAAACGACCACTGATACGTCATCCCCAGCGAAGCGCCCATCGGATCTTTCCCGGTGCCGCTAATCCTTTTGCCATCTGGTGAAACATTCCCCACATCTTCGCCGAGACTCCACCCTTCACCACTCCACACTTCGGTTTGCATCATCGTCAGCGTCCGTGACCCGGAATCATAAGTACCTTTGAAAGCGACGCGGAACGTGCCTTGTTCCAACACGCCATCCAACGAATT
>JAICQI010000230.1 GCA_025937955.1 Pyrinomonadaceae bacterium | reverse complement strand
CTCTGACCCGAAGCCCACCACGCGATCGCCTCCTGCCGCTTCGCCAATAGCGCATAGGTGACGAGCACTGAGATCAGCATCGTCGCGGGGAAAAGTTCGACGGTAATCAGCGGCAGTAGAAACAAGAGGTACCTGGCGACCAATCCCGCACCCGCTTGAGTCACCGCAATAAAGCGCCAGAGCTCAAACAGCGTGAAGATGTTGAAAATGGCGACCAATGCGATGAAGCACACAACGAAGCTGATGGCCAGCGAGCGAAACAACGTCGCATCCATCAGGTTTGGAAAACCGAAAGCTGAAAAGCCACGATGCTTTGTCTCTCGCGTTTTAACTGGTGCGCTTGAGTCTTTCGGGCTTCGCGGCAAGATGGCAACCGAGGATATGAATGGAAGTCGTTTGACAAACAGAAAGAGTAAGCTCATGGCAAAGACGAAGACTGTCGCCAGCCACGGTCCGATGTACGGTGAAACAGTGCCGACGCGCGCCAGCGATTCGCCTAGCAACGAGAACAAGTAATAGACGATGACCACGATCAGCGTCAGCAGAATGCCAACACTGCGGCCGCCGCGCCGGATTCGTAAGCCGAGCACGGCAGCCATTAAGGCGAAGAAAAACGGCGCCACCGAAAGTGCTGCGCGCCGGTTGAGAATTCTGATCGCCTCTTTTTGTTGCTCAGGCGTTCCGGAAGCGGCTCGCTCACGCAAATCGCTCCAGTCCATTGCGTCTGCGTTTAGGTCTTGCCGGTTAAGTTTTTCAATGATTTCAGCGCGACCGGTGTTAATCGAAAACCTTAACTGTGCGGAGCGTTCGACGACATACGACTTCTGCCCATCGCTATCGAGAGGATTTCTCGTTTGCGTTTGTGGCTGGGTGGTTGCGTTTGAGTTCGGAAATTTTGTGGCGAGCACGTCGGTTAATACTAGTTCCGACTGTTCGCCTGACGAATCGATGCGTCCGGAACGCGCTGTGTAAATTTCGTTGCGGTCGGCGCCTTGCGCGAAGATGAAAACACGTCCCCACGTGCCTAGCTGCCGATCGCCATCGCGCACGTAGATCACATACCGCGGCAACGTGCTGAACGTTCGAGGCTCGACGGGCGACTCGAGTTTTGCAAGAGCTCCCTGAAGAGCGATGCGCTCGAGATCTCTGGCAGCTTCCGGTGCTTCTTTCAGGTGCAGGTAGGCAGTGGCGCCCGTGAAGAACAACCCGATCAACAACGCGGGCCAGATCATGGTCCACGAGCCAACACCCGCGGCGCGCATCGCGACAATCTCACTATCACTTCCCATACGCGCATAGCCGACGATTATTCCCGCGAGAGTTGCTAGAGGAATAGAAAAAATGAGCACGCCCGGTAACAAAGCGGCACCGATGCTGGCGAACAGCGAGAACGGCAGGTCTGCGTAGATCACGAGCTCGGCCATTCGCGCGGCTTGTTGTGCCAGTAAGATTGCTGTCAGCATCAGCCAGGAAAGAAAGATGTACGGCGCCATCGCGCCAACGATGTAGCGCGGGATGAGAAAGTGCCTGAAGTTAAAGTAATTCCTCAATATGAGCTTTCTACTTGCAGTATCTGTAGGGGCGGCACTCCGTGGCCGCCCGTCTTGCGAAGCTGCGTTTTTCAAACGCCGGGCGGCCACGGAGGCCGCCCCTACAATCGTACTCGCGGCATTCGTTCCAATACGCGCCCAATCATCTGAAACGTTAACTCAGCCATCTCTTTCTTCGTATCGATGGAGACTTCTCTTGCGCCTTCAGCAAACGTGGCTGGCGATAGTTTCTCCGTCGTTCGCAAATGTGTACGCAGTTGTTTTGAGACTGCACTTCCTCGCCCCTGGCTGCACTCGTAGCAACGCAGCGATAAATCCAGTCCGAGATAAATCACTTCGTCAGCGCTGAACGTGTTATGACAGTTAACACACATGCGCAAGTCCGGCAGAAATCCCTCGAGCTTCAGTAACCACACTTCGAAGTAACGCAGCACTGCCTCGAGATCATCCGGAGTTTCTGATGCGGCCTCAAAACATGCCAGCGCCATGCGGAAGAGATTGTCGTTTGCCTGGTGTGGTGGTGAGAAGTCGATGAGCAGATCGCCTATATAAGAGAAGCCGGTCAGTATTGAAGCATTCGAAGAGAGGTTAAAGCGTGACTTTAAGATCTCGACCTGACGAAACGAAACGAGCTCCTGATGTTCCTTCTCGTAATACGTGAGGTTAACGAGCGTGAAGGGCTCAAGTGCGGCGCCGAAACGATTCTTCAGTTTTCTACAACCCTTGGCAACGCCCCTGATCAATCCCGCTGAGCGACTCAAACAGACGACAATCTTGTCAGCCTCCGCCAGATTGTAACTGCGCAGGATCAGGGCCTCAGTTTCAAATACAGCCATCTCACGACCAGGGGATGAAGTACAGAACCCAAGTGAGTACCAGCCCGATTCCCATGAATTCAGCAAAGACTTTGAAGCCGTAGATTACGCGCTCTTGTGTTGTGTCTTTCGTCATCGCGCCAAAAACCACGGAAGCGAGCGCCGCCCATAAGGCCATCACAAGAAGGTGTCTCAAGGTTTCCTCCCGACGGCGATATCAAAGGCATCGAGCATTGTCAGATAATTCAGCAGGCCAGATAACAGCAGTATCATATTGCCATACTCGTAAGTTGCTCGTGCGGCTTGTTGCGGATCATCGGCGAAGCCATATCCGAGAAGCCATGAAACAATGTAGAGTGCGCCCGTTCCAAGATTTCCGATCATCGGTGGCACTTGCAGAATTTGCGAAGAGCCCTCGGGCGCGTTCAGGTCAAACATATGCCCGCCCATTGCAAACCCGATGAAGAATGAAAGCCAAACAGCGCCCCCCATCAGGAGCCCCCGCCACCATTTTCTTTGCAGCAGATGACCGAGACCCGGAACGAACCAGGCCAGGCCGCCGATCAGCCAGGCAGAACCCGGTGTTGGCTCGGCGGCGTCGGCATATACGCGTTCAGTCTTAACCAATTAGTCCTCCAAAATACTCACGCAGATGATTAAGGTTTTACCTTAGAGAGAGGCTTCACGCAAAGCCGCAGAGGGTGCAGGGTTAAGTATTCACCTTAGCCGTCGGCAGGTCGACTCCTAACGCCTCACGTTAACTCTTCACCGGTACAACAGGTACGCCTCACGTAGTTCTTTAAACTCCTCAAGTGGTACTTTTGTTTCGTTCTCAATCTCTGCGAGCGGAGTTCCCTGCTCAAACGCCTCTCTGATCTTTGCGGTTCCACTGATCACGTCAAATGGGTTCTTGTCGTAAACGTACTCGTATGGAGGTTCTTTCCAGCGGAACTCGTTCCTGTACATGTCGTGAATCAGCTTCGTCATTGCGATACCAGCGAACCACGGCTCGAATGAATCGCGATCGGTTACATGAATCTGCACTCCGCCACAAGTGACTCCCGCATGCTTTTGAAAAGTCGGCTGAAACGCACAGCTCCGGAAAAACACGCCTGACAATCCAAGACCATTCAATCGATCCGCATACGCATCAGGATCGATGTAAGGTGCGCCGATAAGTTCGAAAGGCTTCGTGGTTCCTCTTCCTTCCGAAACCTGCGTGCCTTCGAAATGCACGGCGCCAGGGAAAACAGTAGCTGAATCGAGGGTTGGCATGTTTGGAGAAGGCATTACCCACGGCGCGTCGGTATCGTCATGCCAGAACGCTCGCTGCCAACCTCTCATTGGAATCACTTCAAGTTCGCAACCGATTTTGAAATGCTCATTGAACATTCGCGCCAGTTCACCGACTGTCATTCCGTGACGAGTCGGCAGCGGAAACTGTCCCACAAAGGAAGCGTATTCCGGCTCAAGGATATTGCCGGCGACACTCGCACCGTTGATCGGATTCGGTCGATCGCAAACGAGCACTCTCTTCCCTAACCTGCGCGCCGCTCTCATGCAGTTTGCGAGCGTGTAAACAAACGTGTAGATGCGACAGCCCACGTCCTGCATATCAAACACGAGCACGTCCACGTCCTGAAGCATCGCATCCGTTGGTTCTCGCGTTTCGCTGTACAGTGAATGCACCGGAAGGCCAGTTTTGCGATCGATGCTGTGGCCGGTTTCGATCATGTTGTCCTGGACGTCGCCGCGAATTCCGTGCTGTGGGCCAAAGAGCGCTCGCAGTTGAATGTCTCTGTGGTTGTGCAGGAGATCCGCCGCGTGGTGATAAGAGTGATCGACAGAAGCTTGATTGCAGATCAGTCCGACACGCGCGCCACGAATCGCCGCATGACCTTCTTCAAGTAATCTCTCAAGTCCCAGCTCAACGTGATGCGCGCGCGTCTTCGTCACTTCTTTTTCAGTTTCTGGTTCGAGAGTTAAAGTCATACTTGAATCTCCTATCCGCACAAAACTGAACCGCCATTAACGTTAAGCACTTCGCCCGTGATGTTATCGGCCCACTCACTGCACAGAAAAACTATCGGTCCGGCAATCTCTTCCGGCGTCGCAACACGACCTAAAGGAATACTTTTAACGATCCACTCGTGCTTCGCGCTGTCGGCCAGCGCTTCGCTGGTCATCTCTGTATCGACCCATCCGGGCGCGACGCAGTTCACGTTGATGCCAAAGCCGGCCAACTCTGGCGCTAGTGATTTCGTAAAAGAGATCTGCGCACCCTTTGATGCTGCATAGTTGGAAACGTAAGCTTCGCCTCGCTGTCCGGCAGTAGAGCTCACGATCACGATCCGTCCGAACTTCTGTTTCTTCATAAACGGAACGGCCGCGCGACAAACTGACCACGTGCCCTTGAGATTGATGTCAAGCGTCTTGTTCCAGAGCTCCTCCGATATTGATTCAACCGGACCGCCTTCCCAAATACCCGCATTACAAATCAGGAAATCGAGGCGACCGAAGTGTTCGAGTGTTTGTTTAAGTAGTCGCTCTGCTTCGTCGAGCTGTGAAACATCCGCCTGAATCGCGACAGCCTTTACGCCGTGCGCGTGGGCCATGTTTACGGTGTCCGTCGCTGCGTCTTCACCTTTGACGTAATTCACGACGACGTGAGCGCCGCATGAAGCGAGCAGTGCAACCACTGCTCTGCCAATGCCGCGCGAACCTCCGGTAACGAGCGCAACTCGATCAGCTAAGCGCAGTTTGCCATTCTGCACGACTGTTCTGTTCCCTTCCCGGTTCTGCCGCTTCGTTTACAAACGTCCGGAACAGGCGCTGTGACAACCCGTCGTTACGCCAGCCAAGCTCCGGATGCCATTGCACGGCTAATACAAACCGATCCGGCCGCGGATCTTCCATTGCTTCGATTATGCCGTCGGTGGACCAAGCGGTCGCGATTAGATCCGCTCCGATTGATTCGATCGCCTGGTGGTGATGACTGTTAACTACGGCGTCGACGTCACCGGCAATCTGCGAGAGCCTGGTGCTCTCCAGCAGCTTGATGCTATGAGATGGTCGTTCGCGCGGTGGTCCCTGTTCGTGTTTGATGGCTTCAGGTACTTGCGACCGGATGTCCTGGATTAACGATCCGCCGCGAGATACGTTGAGTATCTGCATTCCGAAGCAGATCGCGAACAGCGGTATTCGTCTGCGCTCAGCCGCTTCGATCACTAAGAGATCCGTTTCATCCTTGATGGTTTGGACAGTGCCAAGGTCCAGGTGTGGTTGCTGGCCGTACCGCAAGGGATCGACGTCAGAGTCGCTGCCCGGCAACAGGATCCCGTCCAACCCTTCGACGATCGAGTCGATGTAATCGGAGTTTGGAATCAGGCTGATGTGAAGCGGAGCGCCGCCGGCCGCTTCGATTGCCTCGCTGTAGTGACGCGCAAGATAGAATCGATCGGTGGTGTGTTCAATGCGCATCGTGATGCCGATGCGTGGTCGTGTTTGCATAATTCGCTAAGGGCGATTCGCGCCGTCGCTATCATAACTCAAATGGGCGCCTCCTTGGAGTGCGGTGCCTTGGCACCGCTTTGGTATTCGGTTTCGAGTCACGTACCAAAGCGGTGCCAAGGCACCGCACTCCAAGGAGGCGCCTAAAACGGCTCCTTGACTTACATTGAAACGAGTTCCTATAGTTTCGTTACAAGAAAATGCACAAACAAACCAATCGGGTTCGCAGTACGACGGTACTGCTTGTCAGGAAGGATGCCAACATAGCCCTCGCCGGAGACGGGCAGGTCACGATGGGCGAAACCGTCATGAAAGCGAGCGCCAAGAAGGTTCGCCGTCTCTATAACGACCAGATCCTGGCAGGTTTCGCGGGAGCAACGGGAGACGCCTTTTCGCTGTTGACGCGGTTCGAAAGCAAACTCGAGCAGTATCACGGTAATCTCGAACGCGCGGCGATCGAGTTGAGCAAAGAGTGGCGTACCGACAAGATGCTGCGCCATCTCGAAGCGTTACTAGTCGTCGCCGATAAGAAGTCGTCGTTTCTTTTGTCCGGTAATGGCGACGTGATCGCGCCCGACGAAGGTGTGCTGGCGATTGGTTCCGGCGGCTCGTATGCGTTAGCCGCCGCGCGTGCATTGGTAAAGCACACGGATCTTTCTGCGCGTGAGATCGCGGTCGAAGCGATGCGCATAGCGGGTGAGATTTGCATTTATTCAAATCAAAACATCATAGTTGAGGAGCTTTAAGAAAGCTGTTTTAGAGATGGTTATTTATTTGGCTGGAGAAGTTGATGAAGAAGCTCGGCTGGACGAGATGTCACCTCGTCAGATCGTGACCGAACTTGATAAGCACGTTGTCGGACAGCGCAACGCGAAACGTGCGGTTGCAATTGCTTTGCGGAATCGTGTCAGGCGACAAAAGCTTGCACCTGAAATGGCAGTCGACGTGATGCCGAAGAACATCATCATGATCGGCTCCACCGGCGTCGGTAAAACTGAGATAGCTCGCCGGCTCGCGCGCATGTCCAACTCGCCTTTTCTGAAGGTCGAGGCTTCAAAGTTTACCGAAGTCGGATACGTCGGTCGCGACGTGGAAAGCATGATCCGCGATCTCACTGAGATATCGGTGGAGATGACGCGCCAAGAGAAGAGCGAAGAGGTTGCCGAAAAAGCAGAGCTTAACGTCGAGGAACGAATTCTCGATCTGCTTCTGCCACCACCTCGCTCGAGCATGGGTTTTTACGACTTCGACGCCGATACTACCGAGGAACAATCAACCGATATCGACGGCCCGGCGCGTGACGAACAGTTTCAACGAACGCGCGAGAAGCTTCGCACACAATTACGAAGCGGCAAGCTCGACAATCGCCTCGTTGAGCTCGAAGTGAGGGAGAAAAATTTTCCCGTGATCGAGTTGGCTGGTCCTCAGGGCGTCGAAGAGATGGGCATCAACATGAAAGACATGTTGGGGAATCTGTTTCAGGGTCGCACGAAGAGACGCAAGCTGCGCGTCGACGAAGCGATGGAATACCTGATGCAGGAAGAGGAAGAGCGTCTCATCGACATGGACCAGGTGGCGCGAGCGGCGATTGAGCGTGTCGAGAATTCGGGCATCATCTTTCTCGACGAGATCGACAAGATTGCCGGTAGAGAGTCAGGACATGGACCGGATGTTTCTCGCGAAGGTGTGCAGCGCGACATCCTTCCAATCGTGGAAGGAACAACCGTCAACAGTCGCTATGGAATGGTGCGGACCGATCACATTCTCTTTATTGCGGCCGGTGCTTTTCACGTTTCCAAGCCGTCTGACTTGATTCCGGAACTGCAGGGCCGTTTCCCGATTCGTGTCGAACTGGAGTCGCTTACGGTCGACGACTTCAAACGGATTCTGACCGAGCCGCGGAACGCGTTGATCAAGCAGTACCAGGCGATGATGGAAACTGAGGGCGTCACCATTGAGTTCACGTCCGATGCAATCGATTCCATCGCGAACTATGCGGCGCAGGTCAATCAACAGACTGAAAACATCGGCGCGCGTCGCTTGCAAACGATCATGGAAAAGCTTCTGGAAGAGATCAGCTTCGAAGGACCCGATCTCGATCCGAAGCACCAGCGCATCGACGCGGCTTACGTTTCCGGCATGCTCTCCGAAACTGTTAAAGACCAGGATCTCAGTCGTTACATTCTTTAAGACATACCAGTATTGATCCGCGAACGGGAATTGTAGGGGCGGCGCGCCCCGGAACCGCGGCAGCGGGATAGTTGGGGTTGTGAGCCGACGGGGGGCGCGGGGAGGGGGGCCCGGACTTT
>JAICQI010000915.1 GCA_025937955.1 Pyrinomonadaceae bacterium | reverse complement strand
GTTCATCCACCGATGGTACTGGCATTCTCATTGAGCCATGATCATTTTGTTCCAATCAGTTTCGAGGAGAAGTATACAATTGGCCAAGTCCCAATAGTCGCCCAGGATACACCGACGGTAACAAAGCCGGAGAAGTTGGCAGAAGAATTAAAGTACCGTCCGGTTGCCATCATCAAGGGTCATGGGACGGTGGCTATCGGCAAGGACTTACAAGAGGCCTTTTTGTTTACCGATCTACTGGAAGAAGCCGTGCGCTGCCGGTTCTTCACGCAGCTTCGAAGTGAATCGCGCGTTTCGATTGCGGATCAAACGGCACAACAAAAAGTCGTGGCCGAACCACAAACTAATAAATCTTATGTGTTGTTCTCGAAAGAGCACATGTCCGCTTTGGTGGAGTGCGCCAACCATGATTCTCAATTCCGTTCTCAAGGGGAAGAGACCGGCCTCTCTACATCCCTGACGCTTTTTCTTGAGGAAAAGGACGCAGCCTGGACCGTGCGTTTTGACTCTGGCCAGATCACGCAGTTTGAACGGGGCGATAGCGGTGAGTTTATGATCAGCGGCTCAGAAGAGTGGTGGAGCGCGGTGTTTCGAGCCCGCATCGATCCTTTTCTTGCAACTCAGCAGGGCAAATTAAAACTTAAGCGCGGCGAGCTGTCGCAGCTCGCGCGCTGGTACAAACCGTTCGAGAGGGCCTTTTCGCTGTGGCAAACCATATTGATTCAGTAGGATTTTTCGCCGCGGAGCTGCTCGACCAAGCAGCACGAAAGCATCCAAACAAAACCGCGATCATTGACAAGGAAGAAGAGCTGAGCTTTGCGGTTCTTAACGCGCGGGTGCATGCTCTAGCCGGTCATTTGTGCAGCGAAGGCATCAAACAAGGCGATCGGGTGGGAGTGCTGTTACCAAATTGCGCGGCAATTCCACTGATTTATTTTGCTAGTCAAAAAATCGGCGCTGTGAGCGTGCTCCTTGATGCCCGATTAAGGGGCAAGGAGCTACAGGACGTCTTATGTGATGCGGATCTCAAGCTCCTGGTTGTCCATAAGCAGCTGATCTCCGAAGTGGCCAATGTCGTCGAAGAGCTCACCCCAGTATCAATCTGGATCGTCCAAGGAGAGGGCGAACAGTCCTTTGAAAATCGCTACGCGGCACCGTCTAGATCAGCGCTCTCGCCGCAACTGCAGGCTGACGACGAGGCACTGATTCTTTATACTTCGGGAACCACGGGCGAACCCAAAGGCGTGGTCCTCAGTTACCGCAATCTGGCGCAGTATCCGCGTGTCATGACCGCGCTGGGCATCACTGATTCGAGCACGATCCGAGGCTGCATCCTGCCGATGTCGCACATCGTTGGCCCGTTGGTCTGCAACGAAGTGGCGGATAAAGGATTCACTCTGGTCATTTTCGATCAAATTAACCCCGTCACCTTGTTGGACGGCATTCAGAAATATCGCATTAGTGTCTTTGAAAGCGTGCCGATTGTTTTTCAACTCCTCCTAGGGGTGCGCGATCTTTCAAAATATGACACCACGAGCGTGAAGATCGCGGCCATGATGGGGACTACGGTTCCGTTGCCACTCCTGCGCGCATTTCATTCAGCTCAGCCGCACATCGCACTTATCCAGGGTTATGGCTTGACCGAGACTTCACCGATGATCACCCTGGTTGAACCGGAGCAAGCCGAAGCCAAGTTGGGAAGTATTGGCCGTGCAGTACCGGGGATCGAAGTAAAAATCGTCGATGAGTCCGGCAGGGAACTGCCCGTCGATGAACCGGGAGAAATCATCACGAGTGGTCCCCATGTGATGAAAGGTTATTTTCGCAAAGCTGAGGCCACGTCAGCGCGCATTCGTAACGGCTGGCTTTACACCGGCGATGTCGGCAAACGGGACTCGGACGGTTACTTCATCCATCTCGGTCGACTTGACGATATGATCATCACCAGCGGTCTTAACGTGTACCCCGCCGAGGTGGAAAACCTGATCTACAACTTTCCGAACGTGCAAGAGACCATCGTCTTTGCCATCCCTGATCTTAAGCGGGGTGAGGTGATCGGTGCCGCGGTAGTGCCGCGGCCAGGCCATGCGATTGCCCCAAAGGAGTTGATAAGTTTTCTGCGCGCTAATCTGGCAAATTTCAAAGTGCCGCAACAGATTGTCATCCGTGAGTCGCTACCGCGTACCTCTTCAGGGAAAGTCATTCGCGACAGCGAGACCTTGCTTTCGGACGGAGGAGCGAGCCCGAGCGTTTCAGTTTGGCGT
>JAICQI010000133.1 GCA_025937955.1 Pyrinomonadaceae bacterium | reverse complement strand
CGAAGAGGATCCGCGGCTGAAAACAATGTGGGCGGGATACGCGTTTTCGAAAGATTTCAGGGAAGAACGCGGTCACGCGTACATGCTCGACGATCAAACGTTCACCGAGCGCCAACAGGTCGCGAGACAGCCCGGTACCTGCATCAACTGTCACGCCTCAGCGTATGTCGCTTACAAGCAACTCGGCGGCGGCGACATCATCAAGGGCTTCGAAGCACTGAACAAGATGCCGTATTTCGACGCCCGCAAGGTCGTGACGCACCCGGTTGCATGTATCGATTGTCATGATTCGCAAACGATGCAATTGCGCGTGACGCGTCCTGCCTTCATCGAAGGAATACGCGCGTTGAAAGCTTCGCAGGGCATTCAGAACTACGATGTGAACAAGCAGGCGACGCGACAGGAGATGCGGGCCTTTGTTTGCGGGCAGTGTCATGACGAGTATCACTTCAGTGGTCCGGAAAAGCGCCTCGTCTATCCATGGGCGAAAGGTCTTTTGGTGGAAAACATTCTCGCGTTTTATGACGAGCAAAAATTCAAAGATTGGGATCATGCGCAAACGGGCGCGCCGGTGTTGAAAGCGCAGCATCCGGAGTTTGAGATGTGGAACCAGGGAATCCACGCGCGCTCAGGTGTCGCCTGTGCTGACTGCCACATGCCTTACAAGCGCGAAGGAGCATTAAAGATCAGCGATCATCACGTTCGTTCGCCGCTGCTCAATATCAACCGGGCCTGCCAGACATGTCATAAGTGGTCTGAGGAGGAGCTGAAGGCGCGTGTGGAGACGATTCAGTCGCGGACGCACAATCTTCGCAACCTCGCCATGGACGCGCTTGTCGATCTGATTAACGACATCAAGGCTGCAAGAGACGCCGGACGTACAGACAGCGCTGTCATTACAGCGCAAGATTTCCAACGCCGGGCACAGTTCTATGTGGATTTCATTGAGTCTGAAAACTCAAACGGCTTCCACGCCTCTCAGGAGGCGGCGCGCATTCTTGGCGAATCGATTAACTTTTCACGCAAAGGCCAGATTGCATTGCGCGGCGGCATTCAGTCCACGTCGGCGCAAACTAAATAGCGGTCGTCGTTGGCCTGGTCAGTACCACTGCGGATAGCGGGTGGGTCAGCCATCGGTATGCGAACCTTAAGGGAAACCCACCCGCTATCGCAGGTGGTACTGACCCCACGGAGGTTCGGGTCCACATTAGCACTGCGAACTTCTCCGCACGGTTTATGAAAAATCCGCAGCCCGCTTCGGGCTAATCGGCGAAATTCCGCGATTTTCCGCGGCACCTGTCTTGCTCATTGTGACATTCGGATTAGTGTGGACAGAGAACGAATAGCACCAGGAGAATTCGCCATGATCAATTCAGAAATGACAGTGAGAGACGTCGCCATACAACTGCCGGAATCAACGAGACTCTTCGAAAGTTTAAAGATCGATTACTGCTGCGGAGGCAACCAGCCACTAGGTCAGGCTTGCGCTTCAGCCGGGGTTGATGTCGACGACGTGATGGAAAGGCTGGCCGGAGTTGAACAGTCAAATGAAGCGAAGGATTTTCAAAACGCTTCCCTTCCCGAGCTAATCACGCACATCCTCGACACGCACCACGTATTCACCAAATCGGAAATGGACAGGCTTCAACTGCTCGCCGACAAAGTACTCAACGCTCACGGAGGCAATCATCCTGAACTCGTCCACCTGGATGAGCTCTTGACGCGACTTTGCGACGATCTGAAGCCACACATGTTCAAGGAAGAGCAGATACTCTTCCCCTACATCAATGCCCTGGTACAGGCGGCCGACCAGAACCGGGCTGTTCCTTTTGCTCCCTTCGGAACGGTTAAAAATCCAATTCGGATGATGACGATGGAACACGATACCGCCGGAGAGATCCTGCGCGAGTTACGTGCGTTAACGTCTGACTACAAAGTGCCGGCCGACGCCTGTATCAGCTATCAGACGCTCTATCAGGCACTGCAGAATTTCGAAAAGGATCTCCACCAACATATTCATCTGGAGAACAACCTGCTGTTTCCGAAAGCGCTGGAACTGGAAAACGCTCTGACCCAATAGTCATGGAAATACAGAATCGAGCTACAACTATCACCGCCGAGAGTTACCTGCCTGAAGTTATCTCGCAGTATCCCGCGACGCGCGGAGTCTTCGATCGTTACGGCTTGCAAGGCTGTGGTGGTCCCGTTGGACCTTCTGAACAGGTTGGCTGGTTTGCCCGGCTACATGGAGTGAGAATTGACCAGTTGCTCGCTGAACTTAATGAAGCAGCGAATAGATCGGCTCCTGTTGTTGCTGAATTCTCACCTTCAATTGCCGACACCATTTATCGACCGTTCTTTCTGGCTGGTATCGTCACCGTTCTGACTCTCGGCTGCGTTTGGGGCGCGATCAATCTTTTCACGATCGGAGTTAAGGAAAGCTTCAGTGCTATCAACTACTCGTGGACGCTGGCGCATGGACACGCCATGGTC
This sequence comes from Pyrinomonadaceae bacterium, assembly GCA_025937955.1. Lineage (GTDB taxonomy): Bacteria > Acidobacteriota > Blastocatellia > Pyrinomonadales > Pyrinomonadaceae > PSRF01. The sequence goes on along the minus strand of JAICQI010000133.1, from coordinate 8,038 downwards.
TTTGGTTTTGTTGGCTTCTTTATCATGGGCTTTGCTTACCAGGCAGTGCCCAGGTTTAAGCACACATCTTTGTGGCAGCCGAGACTCGCATTCTCAGCCTTGCCGTTGATGATTGCCGGAATAACCCTGCAGGCTGTGGCGCATCTATCATCACCGCCATCCTTATCTCTTGAGGTGGTTGCAGCCGTTATTCAAATACTTGCGGTAATCATTTTTGCGGGAGTAATGGTCAAGACTATTCGCCACGCAAGTAAGCCTGAGATATACGACCGCTTTCTATATGCGGCATTAGCGTGGTTTCTGATTGCTGCGATTGCCAATCCAATTATCTTCAAACTTTTCGAGCTTGCCGGCACTCGCGAACAACTTCTCTTCAATCTGGCAACTTTCAATATTCCTTACCGCGACGTGCAGTTACTGGGATTGGCAGTGGTAATGATCCTTGGGATCTCGCTTCGTTTGTTGCCACATGCATACGGATTTCGCGAGCCCTCGAAACAGTGGGCGTCATTATTATTCTGGGGAGTGAACGGAGCAATTCTTGGCAGTGTGTTGTTCTTTATCGCAGGAATGACGTCCGGCAATCACTGGTTGTTAACCTTGCAATGGCTCGCGTCCGTTGCGCTCCTGTTGATCGCAGTAGCGACACCATTCCAATATCGATTATTTGCGGCGGTACCGGCGAATGAGAACGATCGCGGTCTGAAGTTCATACGCGCTGCTCACATCTGGTTTATCCTCGCAACCGCAATGCTCGTTTTCACGCCGGTTTACAATTTTGGCATCTACATGCCGATTACGGGATCGCACATCCCCTTCTCGCATGCGTTCTTTGGCGCGTATCGTCACGCATTGACAGTCGGCTTCATCATGATGATGATCGTCGGCGTGTCGAGCAAGATCGTGCCAACACTATCCGGCATCGATGTGAAACGTGCCAACTCACTATGGCCCACGTTCGTTTTGCTGAATCTCGGCAATCTGACTCGAGTCTCTTTTCAAATCGCAACCGACTTCTCGCCGGCAGCTTACCCGGTAATGGGAATCTCCGGGTTCATTGAAGTCGCCGGCCTGGCGCTGTGGGGATATGAATTGTTCTCAAATATACGCGTCGGAAAGAAACTGGAAAAAGGTGTATTTAGATTTTTTCAGCATCTGGAAATTACGCCAGACACAAAGGTGGGCGAAGTATTGGCCCGTTATCCACAGTCGTTGGAAATCTTTGTCCGTCGCGGCTTCCCGTTATTGCGTAACCCTGTGCTTCGTAAAACTATGGCGCGCGCTATTACCATCGGGCAGGCTTGCCGTCGTGAAGGTGTCGATTTAGCGGGGTTGCTGGCCGAGCTAAAGCCGTTAGCGAGACAGGATCATGTTGAATCCGCTCCCTTAGTTTCGATCACGCGTATGGATCAAGCGCAAAGGGTTTAAAGTGACTTCCCTGGCACGTCAACGATTGTTGGACGATCATCGGGCCGTGAATCAAGTTCTGGAGCACCTGCTCGCGGCACTGCACAACAAAGACATCACAGCGAGCCATTCGAACCTGGATCTTTTGTGGGCACGGCTGGCCGTTCACATTCGAGCGGAACATTTGCACTTGTTCCCGGCTGTGCTAAATCGCTTGTCTGGATCAGCTGACGAGGTCGCGGGACCAGATCTGAGTGAAGCGCAATCCGTTGTGGAGAATTTGCGCACAGATCACGATTTCTTCATGCATGAACTCGCGCGGGCGGTTGGCATTCTGCGTGAACTTCCGAGGCCAATCGATAGTACGGAAGGCGCAGCCAGATTAGATTCTGTTCTCGATATTGTTCTGGAAACTGCAAAACGGTTAGAAAGTCATAACAGAATTGAAGAAAATCAAATCTATCGTTGGATCAGTACAATTCTGACGAAACCGGAACAAGCGGAGTTGGCTACGCGAATAGACGCAGAGCTTAAAAATCGCCCACCGCGATTCTCGGAGGAGGCATGGGCAAACCGGCTATGACACGCCCATCGAACAACCGCAAACCGATCTTGCTCGCACTGGCGGCTTCTTTCCTGCTCACAGTCCTCATCGTCATCGGCTCACGTAACCTTGAACACTACGATGCCGCTCTGTTCGGTTACACCATTGCCAGCGTCGTCGCATTCGGCGCGATCGTGTTTCGCTATGCAATCTGGTTACAACGTCCGGCGACTCGAGTGTACTGGCGCCGTGGATGGAAGCTGTACTTACAACGAGAAAAGTTTGCGCAGAACACGGCGAACGCAGCGAAAACAATCGCCACGAACCTGGTCGGGCAGCGCTTTATCTTCAAACGCGGATTTTCACGATGGGCCATGCACTTCCTGATCATGTGGGGCTGTGTGCTGTCGGCGCTGATTACCTTTCCGCTCGTGTTTGGCTGGGTTCATTTCAAACTCGAAGGCGAGCTCGGTTATCGCGCTTACGTCTTCGGGTTTCCGTTGAACGTCATGCAGGGACGCAGTCTTATCGCCTGGGTGACGTTTCATGCTCTCGACTTTACGGCAGTGATGGTCATCGCCGGTTGTGCGATCGCGATTCATCGCCGCCTTCGCGATCGTGGCGCGATTGCGTTGCAGCAATTCACGCTCGACTTTGTACCGCACATGCTGCTGATAGCCATCTCGGTCACCGGCCTCATGTTGACGGCGTCGAGTTTATGGCTCAACGGCTACATGTATCACTTCATCGCGCTAACGCATCAGGCAACAGTGATCATGACGCTCTTCTATCTACCTTTCGGAAAGTTATTCCATGTGGTCCAGCGACCAGCGTCGATCGGCGTAGAGCTGTATCAGGAACGCGCCCGGGAAATGCCGCAAGCCAGGTGCGCCCGTTGCGGAGCAGAGTTCGTGGCGCAACTCTGGCTCGATGATTTGAAGACAGTCGTGGACAAGCTTGGCTTTGATTATTCGATGGACGACGGCAAGACGCTTCAGGATTACTGCCCGCGCTGCAAACGCGTCATGCGCGGACTCGCGTATGCCAACCTGCCCATTGCAACTGAGAAGGTGTTTCAGGGTTCCAGAATAGAGCATGAGTAAAGTCGAACATCTGGAAGAGATCGTCGAGGCATACGGCCCCCATCTGCACGACGCGCCGCACGACGGCTGGCGCGCCGATAGAGTGATCGATCGCATTGTGCCTACTCACTGCCCGTATTGCGCCGTTCAATGCGGGATGAACCTGCTCGTTGAAGACAATCACGTGGTCGGTTTTGAGCCGCGCTACGACTTTCCCGTTAATGAGGGACGGCTTTGCCCCAAAGGAGTAACAGCCTACCTGCAGGTCCATCACCCGGATCGTCTGCTTTATCCCCTGATCAAACGCAATGGTCGTTTTGAACGCGCAAGTTGGGACGAGGCGCTGGATCTCGTCGTCACGAAATTCAAAGAACTGCAAGAGAAGTATGGCAAAGACTCAATCGGAGTCTACTCCGGATCTTCTTTGACGACGGAGAAGACTTACCTGATGGGTAAGTTCGCGCGTGCGGGACTAGGTACTCGTTACGTCGATTACAACGGGCGACTCTGCATGGTCTCGGCGGCGGCCGGGAACAACAAAGCATTCGGCATCGATCGCGCCGCGAATCCGTGGAGTGACATTCCGTTAGCGGAAGTTTTGCTGATCGCCGGCTCCAACTGTGCCGAGACTTTTCCTGTGCTAAACAAGTTTCTCTGGCAACAACGCGACAACGGCGGCCTCTGGATAATCGTCGATCCACGCGAGACGCCGACAGCGCGCCAGGGAGACCTGCATCTTCAGCTTAAGCCAGGCACCGACGTCGCACTCGCTAATGGAATCCTGCACGTTCTCATCGAAGAGAACCTGATCGATCAGGCTTTCATCGACTCACGCACGAACGACTGGCAAGCAACGCGCGAACTGGCCGCGCGTTATTCACCCGATGTCGCCTCGCAGATTTGCAGCGTGCCGGCCCAAAAGATCATAGACGCTGCTCGACTCTATGGTCGCGCGAAGACAGCCATGGTGATGCACGCACGCGGCATTGAACATCACACGAACGGCGTCAACAATGTACTGTCTTACATCAACCTGGTCCTTGCCACGGGGAAGATAGGAGCGCCCGGACGCGGTTATGGGACGATCACCGGCCAGGGCAACGGTCAGGGCGGACGCGAGCACGGCCAAAAAGCAGATCAACTTCCCGGGCAGCGTTCGATCATGAACCCGGAACATCGCAAACACGTGTGTCAGGTTTGGGACTTGCCCGAAGCTGAGCTACCACAAGCCGGAGTCTCAGTTGTTGAGATGTTCGAGAAGATGCGCGAAGGCGAGATTCGAGGCTTGCTGTCGATCTGTAACAACGTGATGGTAAGCCTTCCGGACACCAACGATGTTCGACGCTCACTCGAAGGTCTGGAGTTTTATGTCTGCATCGACTTCTTCATGTCCGAAGGAGCGCGTTATGCGGATGTGGTTTTACCCGGCTCAGCCTGGAGTGAAGACGAAGGCGTCACGTGTAATAGCGAGGGACGCGTCGTAAAGATCAACAAAGCCAACAATCCGCCTGGCGAGGCTCGCTCTGACTGGTGGATCGTGCAGGAAATCGCTCGGCGCATGGGTCGCGAGAAGTATTTTGCTTTCAACTCGCCGCGCGAAATCTTCACAGAGCTCCGTGTCGCCTCGCGCGGCGGCAACGCCGATTACTACGGCATAACCTGGGAGAAGATTGAAAAGAACAATGGCATCTTCTGGCCTTGCCCGACCGAAGATCATCCGGGTACGCCGCGTCTGTTTGAAGATCGCTTCTATCACCCGGACGGCAGGGCGAAGTTTCATGCGATTGAATACAACCCACCGAAAGAAGTTCCTGACGAAGAGTTTCCGTTGATACTGACTAGTGGACGCGTGGTCTATCAGTATCTTTCAGGTAATCAAACGCGACGTATTGGTTTTCTGGTAGAGCAATGTCCTGAACCGTATGTCGAAGTCCATCCCGAAACGGCGGCGAAACTGAAAATTAACGATGGCGAACGTGTGCGGGTGGTCTCGCGGCGCGGCGACGGCGTGTTTCCAGTGTTGGTGGTGCGGACAATTCGTCCCGACACGATTTTTATCCCCTATCACTGGGGAGAACAACTAGCCGTGAATCAACTGACGAACCCCGCACTGGATCCGACTTCAAAGATTCCCGAGTTCAAGGCCTGTGCGGCGCGAATTGAGAAGATTCCTTCGCGACAATTGCCGATTCTCGGCAGGCAGCGCAAAGGCGCATCGGCCAGCGAGGTGCAAAGGGGGTAGCGGATGGAAGAGACGATGTTTATCGATCCGCAACGCTGCATAGGCTGCCGCGCCTGTGTTGCCGCTTGTCGCGAATGCGCCACGCATAAAGGCTATTCGATGATCTTCGTCGACTACATCGATCGCGCGGAAACAACCGCGACGATGCCGACCCTCTGCATGCATTGCAAGGAGCCTACGTGCGCTTTGGTTTGTCCGGCGGATGCAATCAAAGTTTCCGATGACGGCGTGGTGATGTCAGCGTTGAAGCCGCGCTGTCTTGATTGCAGAAACTGCGTCAACGCGTGCCCCTTTGGAGTGCCGAAGTACAACACGGAGATTCATCTCCAGATGAAGTGCGACATGTGTTACGAACGCTCATCGGAAGGACTGAAACCGATGTGCGCGAGTGTTTGTCCGACGGGAGCAATTTCGTTTGGCAAGTATGAACAGATTGTGCCGTTGCGGCGGACGAAGCCGGTGAATGTACACGTGTTCGGTAATCAGAAGGTCGAAACGAAAGTGTATTTGATGTTGCCGACAGACGCCGACGAAGTGAAGGTCGATGGTTGCGGCGTTTTTGAAGGCATGCTAACGCGCGCCGAAATCGAAACGCCGACAGCAGAGTCGTGGATCGATACCCAGGTTGAACACTCTGATAAAAGCAACGAGTTTTAGAAATGACTAAGAACCTATCAGATGAAAGTGACGTTCGCGTAGCCACGGCGCCTTACCAGGCTGAGTTTCCCTACGAACGTGACGACGAAGCTCAAGTCACGCGTCGTGAGTTCTGCAATTTCCTGGGACTGACGTCAGCGGCCCTCTTTGTCGGTGCTACCGGTTTCGCCGCGAAGGCCGCACTTGACGCACGGGAATCAGTATCGCTCGCCCCGGCACGCATCGATGGAGCTGAGCTACTCGCTCCAAACAGCAGCCTGAATTTCAGTTATCCCACGGAACGAGATTCCGCGATTCTCATTCGCACAGCGGACGGCGCTTATCACGCTTACGGACAGAAGTGCACGCATTTGAGTTGTCCCGTCTATTACGCGCGTGACCATCAACGACTGGAATGCCCTTGTCATGAAGGCGCATTCAACGCCGCGACAGGCGATGTACTTTACGGTCCACCGCCGCGTGCTCTTGACGCGATTCAAGTCGAGTTTCGGGACGGACAAATATGGGCGATCGGGAGAACTCCTTCGTCGCCTGAAGTTGGAGGCTGAATTGAGAACGCGATCGAAATCAGGGCAAACAGCAGTGTGGCAAGCGCGGTTGATCATGCTCGTCATGATCAATATCGCGCAGCTTTGGATCCTTGCCGCCACCATCGATGCCGCACTCGCTCGTCATTACTCGGTCCTGTTACCTCTCGTCATCGCTTCGGGTGTTTGCTTTCTTATTACTCTGTCTATCATCAAGTGGTGGCGGCCTACCTCACGCAAGAAGACCAGCACCGGTTACGTTCGCGACGATCGATGAAGCAAAAGATCACAGATTTCGAGAAAGACGACGAGGATCACTGGCGCGCGATCCTGGCATGCGGACATCGACAGCACGTGCGCCATGACCCCCCGATGACAAGCCGACTGTGGGTTCTAACAGAAGAAGGCCGCACCTCACGCATTGGCGTCGAGCTCGACTGTAAACGCTGCGACGAAGATCCGGCCAATGAATGAAGCTACGCGACAGAACGCTCTTTCCCGCGCGGCAGCAGATCTGTTTCCCGGATACTTCGCGCTGGTAATGGCAACCGGAATAATTTCCATTGCCTGTTTCATGCTGGGGATGACGACGATTTCGCACGTCTTGCTCGTCATCAATGTTGTTGCTTACATTGTCCTGTGCTTGTTGTTGCTTCTCCGGCTCCTGTTTTTCTTCGCACGAGTTAAAGCCGATATCCAGGATCACGTAAAAGGCCCGGGTTTTTTTACCGTTGTCGCCGGCACTTGTGTGTTGGGAAGTGCGTTGCTGATTGTTCTCGATCGATACCGTCCTGCCACAGTGCTTTGGTTTGCCGGCGTTGGCTTGTGGATCGTGATCATGTACACGTTCTTCACTGCTGTGACTGTGCATGAAAATAAACCGTCGATCGAGGCGGGCCTGAACGGTGGATGGCTACTGGCGGTGGTTGCTACCCAATCGATTTCCGTGCTCGGAACATTGCTGGTCAACCGCCTGGCCGATTACCGTGAACCAATTCTCTTCTTCACGCTGTGCATGTTTCTGCTTGGCTGCATGCTCTACCTGCTGCTCATCACATTGATCTTCTACCGCTTCACATTTGTTAACGTAACGCTGGTCGCACTCACCCCTCCTTATTGGATCAACATGGGCGCGGTCGCGATCACGACACTCGCGGGTGCGCGACTGATCATCGCGGCTCCGGAATGGTCCCTGTTGAATGAGTTGGTTCCGTTTCTAAAAGGTTTCACTCTGTTCTTTTGGGCCGCGGCTACGTGGTGGATTCCGCTGCTGTTAGCACTAGGATTCTGGCGCCATGTTTACAAAAGATTCCCCTTAAAATACGACCCACAATACTGGGGCATGGTCTTCCCGTTGGGAATGTACACGGTCTGCACCTTCCAACTGTCCAACGCCATCAACTTCCCGCGCCTCCTTGTAATTCCTCGCTACTTTATCTACATGGCACTGGCGGGCTGGCTAGCTGTTTCACTCGGCTTAGTGACCACATTAATTCGAGGCTTAACTGTAGGGGCGGCACTCCGTGGCCGCCCGTCTCACGAATAATTCATGTTTCGCACGACGGGCGGCCACGGAATG
>JAICQI010000897.1 GCA_025937955.1 Pyrinomonadaceae bacterium | reverse complement strand
CGATATTCAATATGGCCGTGCGCATGATGCTGATGATCTGCTGATGTCATAGATTCTTTTTACCGGATATTTACTTGAAGTAAAAGAAAACTTTGGGTATGGTCAACGATGCTTCGCGCTGTTATTTTTCGATTTTAACGGAATCATCGTCGACGACGAACCAATCCATTTCGAGCTATTCCAACGGGTTCTCAAAGAGGAGGGCATCAAGCTCACCGAAGCAGACTATTATGCTCGCTATCTTGGCTGTGACGATCGTGGCGCATTCACAACCGCCTACCGTGAGCACGGCCGAGCACTTAGCCATTCAAAGCTCGCCCAACTGATTGAGCGCAAAGCCGCCTACTACCGGGAAGACATAAAGAGCAAGATGAGGGTCTTCCCCGGAGTCCAAACGCTAGTCCCGCACCTGGCGCAGAAACTACCTCTCGCCATCGCCTCGGGTGCTTTAAGAAACGAGATCGAGATCATTCTTTCGGGCATCGGACTCTCGGCGCATTTTCGCGCGATCGTGAGCGCGGAGGACGTTACTCGGGGAAAGCCCGAGCCGGAAATTTTTCTAAAGGCATTGGCGCAACTAAACGCCGCTCTCAACAGCGATCATCCTATCAGCCCGTCCGAATGTCTCGTCATCGAAGATTCCAAGGAAGGAATCCGCGGCGCTCGTCGCGCCGGCATGAAATGTCTGGCGGTGACCAATTCGCACCCGGCGAGACTTCTCGACGAGGCCGATAGCATCGTCGATAGCTTAGAAGGGATCGGTCAGCCGCAACTTGAAGCTATATGCTCTTAGGCCGGCTAGGACCTAGCGGTAGGGACTTTTTTGTGGCCGCAGAGTGATTTCGACCGGGCAACAGGTCGGCGCTGAGGCCAGGATGTAGCGAACCGTCTGTGCCACGTCCGCCGGTTGAATCATCTTGCTGCGGTCGAGTTGCCGGTTGGGCGGAATTAGCGGAGTAGCGACAAACCCCGGCAAGATTACAGCAACCTTGATGCCGTACTCGCGCACTTCTTCATACAAGGATTGGGTAAATCCAATCAAGCCGAACTTCGACGCAGAATAGGCAGCGCCATTGGCTTCACCGGTTTTTCCTGAGACCGAACCGATATTGATCACTGCTCCCTCGCCCTTCTCAATCATCTTCGGGACAAGCGACCGCGCAAGAATCATCGGGGCGCGGAGATTGAGCCGCAACGTCTGATCCAAATCCTCACTTGGTACTTTGACAACGGGCGCGCGCTTTCCCCAACCGGCGTTGTTGATCAGGATATCGGGTGCTCCCATGCGCTGCTGGCTTTCTTCGACGAGCCGTTGAATCTCATCGTCACGGGTTAAGTCTGCCGCGATAGTGATCGCCTCGCCGCCGGATGTCGATATTTCCTGCTGGACTTGTTCGAGTTGAGCGGGTGTGCGCGCAGTCAAAATGACCCTGCAGCCGCACTCTGCGAGATTGGAAGCAACAGCCCTGCCGATACCGCGGCCGGCGCCGGTGACAACGGCTATCTTCCCTGCCAGGCTGTTCACTGGAATGACTGCAACTCAGGTGAATGAGGGTACTGGTTCAGTTTAGTCAGATTTCTTTTCCGTTCGAGATCACCGACTGCATGACCTAGTTGTCGTCCCACTGAATACCGCGTGCTGTGACCTATTTGCAGGCCGCTCAAAGACCTTGGCTGCAAGGCGCATGAAGTTCGCTGAGCTGAGCGTACGGGCCAGTCCGTTGAAGCAGTCGGGCGAGCGCAACGACGCATATCAGGCTTTCTCAGCAGGCTAATGAACGGTTGACGGATCGCTCTGCAGCCCTGGCGGCGCTACCGATGAGCCATGATGGTGAATCATCCGCCAGGCGCCGGAGTTTTTGAGAAAAACATTCGTAGCCAAAATTGTTACTGAAACGTTCTGACCCTCAAGGGAACTGGTCAGGTTTTCATAGAGCGTCACCCAAGCCACGTTACCGCGGACGTCCACTGTAACGTCAGTCAGCATGAAACGCATGGAGGGTGTGTTCTCAAAAATGCGTCGCCAGCTTTCCATGACCGGCTCCCATCCCCTTAAGATCCGCCACCCCGGATGCCCGCATTGAATGTCGCAATCCTTGGCCCAAACCTTTTCCATCTCTTTGATGTCGAGGTTTTCGAAAGCGCGGTAGAAGCTCTCGTTGGCCCTAACAACTTCAAGTTTCTCTTCCTGCATCGGACTCAATGCGACGGGTTGGGCGTGATGAACACCAGCACTACCAGTTGCTGTTCGCTGCGATTTCTGACGCCGTGATTTTGTCCTGAAGCAGCCAGCGCCATTTCTCCCGCGCCTAATTCCTTCTCTTCGTTGCCGACTTTAAATAGACCGCGTCCCTCGACGACGTAGTAAACCT
>JAICQI010000190.1 GCA_025937955.1 Pyrinomonadaceae bacterium | reverse complement strand
AGAACGTCGTGGGCCCTCGCATCGTCGGGCATCAGATAATGCGAGTCGTTGGTGGCCACGAGCGGCACGCCTGTCCGTTTCGAGAGATCGACGAGCGACTTGCGAATACGCTTTTGAGCGTCAAGCCCGTGCTCCTGAATCTCGAGGAAGTAGTTCCCTTTCCCGAGAATCTCCTCAAACTCGAGCGCCGCCTTCGCCGCTTCGTCACACTTCTCCTGCGCCAGCATCGCTGAAGGAACACCCGACATGCAGGCAGAAAGCGCAATCAGTCCTTTGCTGTGCTCAGCGAGCAGCTCCTTATCGATGCGCGGTTTGTAGTAGAAACCTTCGGTGTACGCTTTCGAAGTGAGACGCACGAGGTTCTGGTAACCCTCGTAGTTCTGCGCCAGCAGTATCAAATGGAAGTTCGCCTTCTCGCCGGGCGCGCTGGCGGCCTTGTCCTTGCGGCTGCCGCGCGTGATGTAAGTCTCGCATCCGATAATCGGTTTCACACCCCGGCTCTTCATTGCGTTGTAGAAAGAGATCGCGCCGTAGATGTTTCCATGATCGGTCATGGCACACGCGGGCATCTTCAATTCTTCAACGCGTTTGGAGAGAGGCTTGATTTGAATGGCGCCGTCAAGAAGGCTGTAATCAGTATGAAGGTGGAGGTGTACGAATTGTCGGTCCTGCATTTTATCTGTGCAATCTGTGGTTTATTCCCACTCGATAGTTGAAGGTGGTTTGGAACTGATGTCGTATACAACTCGATTCACACCACGAATTTCGGAGACGATCCGCGCCGACACTCGCGCCAGCAGATCGTGAGGCAGCCTGGCCCAATCAGCCGTCATACCGTCGACACTTGTAACGGCGCGAATCGCTATCACGCGTTCATACGTGCGCTCGTCGCCCATCACGCCCACAGTCGACACCGGCAGCAGCACTGGAAAAGCCTGCCACACCGAGTGGTACAACTCCGCCAGCCGCAGCTCTTCATCGAGAATGCGATCGGCAGCCTGGACCAAACGGATCTTCTCCTCCGTGATGTCTCCAAGAATGCGAACAGCCAAACCAGGACCCGGGAATGGATGTCGCCCAAGGATCTCTTCGGGTACTCCCAACTCTCTTCCAATCAGTCGAACTTCGTCTTTGAACAACTCGCGCAGCGGCTCGATCAGTTTGAGGTTCATCTTCTCGGGCAGCCCGCCAACGTTGTGATGACTCTTGATCACTGCCGATGGACCACGCACCGAGATGGACTCTATAACGTCCGGATAAAGCGTCCCCTGCACGAGATAGCCGACGTCGCCTAAACGTCCCGCTTCTTCTTCAAACACGTCAATGAACACTTTTCCGATTCGCTTGCGCTTCTCTTCCGGATCGGTCACGCCTTTCAGTGCGGCGAGAAAGCGATCGCCTGCACGAACGCCGGAGATATTCAACTTCATGCTCTGCCGCAGCAGCGCTAGAGTTGATTCAAACTCACCTTCACGTAACAGGCCATTGTCAACGAAGATACAAGTCTGTCGATCTCCGACGGCTCTATGTACCAGCGCCGCGGCCACAGTCGAATCGACGCCACCTGACAAGCCCGAGACCACGCATCCCTGATCGCCAAGCTGACCGCGAATGCGTTCGACTTGTTCTTCGATAACTGCCTCCGGCGACCAATCACCGCGACACCCACAAACTGAAAACAAAAAGTTACGCAACACCTGAGCGCCTAACGGTGTGTGCGCGACTTCAGGATGAAACTGCACGCCATAAATCCCGCGCGACTGATCCTCCATCGCGTTCAAAGCATCGTCAGTGAGTGCAGTCACATGAAATCCGGGCGGCACTTCCGTGACGTGATCGCCATGACTCATCCAAACATCCAACTCAGGCGGCAAACCTTGAAACAAACGACTGGTCACATCCAGCACTTTCAACCGCGCGTAACCAAACTCACGATTGGGAGACGCCGCCACATCTCCGCCCAGCTCGCGCGCAAAGACCTGGAACCCGTAGCAGATCCCGAGCGTTGGACAATCGACGGATTCGAGCAGTTGCGGATGCGGCTTCGGCGCCGTAGCGTCGTAGACGGACGAAGGCCCGCCAGAGAAGATCAGTCCCCTGGGCGATTTGCCGTTGATTGTTTCGATTGGCGTGTTGTACGGAAGAATCTCGCAGTAAACACCCGCTTCTCTAACGCGACGAGCGATGAGTTGCGTGTACTGCGATCCGAAGTCAAGTATTATTACGGTTTCATGATTTTGGACTTTGCTCATTTGGTAAGAGTGGCTGATTATAGCCACGGATTTGCACGGATTCAAAACGGATGCTAGCTCAAATTCTGACAGTCTTCCTCATCGCGAACTTTTCACTTAGTGACGCGCTGTTGTCTCAGCCACTAACGGTGCGTTGGCGCTATCAATCAGAGGTCACTCTGAATCTCACGCCGGCTTACGACAACGAAAGAATCTATCTACCACTTGCAGGCGGCACGATCGTGGCGCTCAAAGCAAAGGACGGTCAACTCTTCTGGCGTACGGAGGTCGGTGGCGAACTCTCAGCCTCGCCGATCGCAGATGAAAGCGCGATTTATGTCGCTTCGGAAACTGTCGTAAAAGCAAACGAGAAGTCAGCCGGAGCACTTCGCGCGCTCGGACGTGAAGGCGGTGTGACGCAGTGGATGACTCCTTTAGTCCGGCCGCTTCGCGGCGCACTCTCCTTGAACGGCCCGAGGCTGTTTGCGGGCGGCAGCGATGGCAGAGCTTACGCTTTCGATAAGCGAACTGGCGGCGTGTTGTGGTCGATACCGTTTGACTCACCTTTCGCGGGTCAACCGGTTGCGAAAGATGGCCGCGTGTATTTCGGCAGTGAAGACGGCACGCTGCTGGCGCTCGACGAAGCAACCGGACGTGTCTTGTGGCGATATCGAACGAAGGGCGCCGTGCGTGGCCCAGTGGCTGTAACTAAAGAATATGTCTTCTTTGGATCGGGTGACGGTTACGTTTACGCGGTGAGCAACGATAAGGGACGTTTGAAGTGGCGCAAGCGAACCGGCGCGGGCGTCGAGGCGGTTGCACTCGTAGGCGACGCATTGCTCGCAGCGTCGCTCGATAATTTTGCTTATTTCCTTGACCTCAAAGGTTCGATGCTCTGGAAGAAACAGTTGCCCGGACGCATCGCGGCACAGCCATTAACTGTGGATGAAACAGCGCTCTTCACACCGTTGTCGAGCTCTGAAGGTGTTGTTCTGGGATTGAAAGACGGAAAGCAGGTTAATTCTCTTCCGACTGGCGACGAACTGACGAGCTCAGCTTCGCCCATCATCGTGGGCGACGCCGTGATTCTCACGACCGAACACGGCCTCCTGGCCTTTGCTCGACCCGTGACTAACTAAACTTTCTTCTCTCCCCAGTTCGGACTCTCGATCGTGACTTCAACCGCCGGCTTGTTCTCAGCCGGAAGTTTCATCTCAAACACCAACCGCACATCCTCAGAACTTTTGCTCGTCTCGGAAAACTTACGAAACGCCTCGGCAGGTCCCAGCATAAACTTGCCAGGACGATCCGCCGGATAAAGACTGAAAGTTCCTACTAACACTTTCTCAGCGGCAGGTTTGTTTGTCTCACTCGCTGAAGCAACGTAAACAAAGATATCAACAGGGCTGGCGGCAGGGTTTGTTACCTTGGTAACTGAAATCTGCAGAACCTCCGGCGAACGGCTTAACAACTCCGGCTCGAGCTTGAAGGAGCCAGTGGGATGTTCGGTTGTTAACGTCAAAGCGTCCCTGGCTGTTGAAACCGGCCGCGTCTCGTGCTGCGTACTCTGAACACTCGGCGACCCACAACTCGCGCCCACAAAAGGCAAACTCCAAAGCAGTACAACTAAAAGTGCGTTCATCGTTTCGCCTCCGTGCCGTAAGTGCGCACCTGACTCCGAATGGTTGCCTTCAGGAGTGAAAGCAACCATTCGGAACCTGCTTTGAACGTAGTTTAGAACGAGGCGACTGCTAATTCCACCCGGCCAAGCGTGACGCTCGGCGTTTCAATGCGCCGTTGCTCTTCAACAGGCACGGGAACCAGAGTCACATCCAGGTCCGGTGAAAGCGAACCGCCCTGACCCAGTCTTCGCACCGTCTGAGTAACGTCTACAAGGTAGCGAAGCTTGGGCGTGGGAGCCACCGCCATTCCGGCGTGAGCCGGATCGGGACAGCAGAAAAACGCGAAGCTTCCCGCGTAGTGCGGATCATCTATCGAAGTTGCGCCGGACGCGTCAGGTTTGTTTACAAACACCCTGACAAAGACGTCCTGTTTCGGAGGCACCTCAACCTCATCGATCGTCAGAACGGCTTTTTCACGTCCGTTTGGATCCAACACCGTGCGAAACGCTTCGGGCTCTACTTTGAGGCGAGTCGGTTCGGCCCTGCCGAGTGGCAACGTCATAGGACGGCGCAGCTCGTAACGTTTGATGTATTCCAGCTTATGCGGGCCACCTTCGCGCAGGAATCTCTCCAGCGTTGCTTTGTCTCTTGTAACTGATGACGGTGCGCCAGGCGCACACGGCTCGAATTGATAACTCAGCAACGGGAACAGCAGCGTCGTCGCCACTTGAATGGGAACAGCATTACCATCCGCATCGACGAAATCATTGAAGGTAAAACCACTCCAACTCGTGTCGTTCGTGTTGGCGTTTGACTTGTTGATATTCCAATCCACCCACAAACACTCGATCATGTTGTGGTGACACCAAAAGACAGAATCCAGCGGCGACATGTAAGTCGCCATCTCACCACCGACAAAGCCGTGCACGTAGTTGTGCGGGCTACCTTCAAGCACACCGTAACCGTTGTTTTGATTCTGAGCCGTAGCCTGTGCGCTGGCAAAGAGCAGAAAATTCGTCTGACCCAGGATGCTGTTGATGTTACCAGCCCCACAGATCGACGAGTTGACTACGCTTGCCTGGGTGGCGGTGCGAGTCGGGTTAAGCAATGGATTTCCGGCTCCCCAGAAAGGTGCTGGTATGCTCGTGCTTGTGGTCCAATTCCAATATGGGAGAGCGAAATCATTGTTGCCCGTGAGCTTTCGGCAAATGGCTTCGAAGTAAAAAAGATAAGCGCGATGCCATGGAAGGAACCACCAGTTTCCATGCACGCACTTGTTCAAATGTATTTCAGCCTGCTTGGTCCAATTTCTGCCATCACCCGCTGGTAAGTTCTTCATCGCATTGACTGCGTCTTTGTAGGTTTGAATGATGGGATCGTTTGCTGCGAGATTGGCGATGTTACGCCGCGTGGGGCGCTCTTTGATTTTGTTGTAACACGACTCGCAAGCACCTGTAGCGATGGCCATGCTAGTGATGCCGAGTGCGGTCGCGCCCTTCAGGAAATCTCTACGTGAAAAGGAATTAACGTCCAGCATCGGTTACTCCTTTCTAGGTGGGTCGGATTAACAGATCGGAATGGGGGTTTGCGAATTTCCCAGGCTCGTGAGAAGTCGGAAAGCGCGCGCACTATTTCACGCAAGACGTGAAAAGTCAATGAGTTTTAGGCTGCGTAATAGGCTCCTTATGCTTACACCTGCTTCGCAGGCTGGGCTTCCGGCGATTCGCTGCGGCGCCAGAAGATGCCCAACATGCGCGAGAGTAAGCCGTGTAAGATGTAAGTGACTACAATTCCCAGCAACACGTATTGCGAATACAGGAAGATCAGCATCCCTACTAACAACGCAAGAATGATCACACGCATGCTGCGGACGCGTGTGCCAACCGTTTTGAAACTCGAGAAGCGCCAGGTGCTGACCATCATCACGCTTAAGAATCCAACTAGAACCATCAGCAGTCCGGAATACAAGCGAGCTTTATCAGGTCCGAAGTAGACCAGCGGCGCCGGTGAGAAGTGGACCAGCGCTGCAATCAACCCGCCCGCAACCGGAATCGGCAACCCGACGTAATTCTTCTTATCGACTTTCGGCGTGCCCTCCGCAAGAATGCGCGGGCGCGAGGCTTGCACGTTGAAACGTGCCAGGCGAAATGCGCCGCAGATCAAATACATGAACGACAAAAACCACGCGAGACGATGAAGATCGCTTCCCTCTGTAAACGTTGCGCCATAGCCCCAGACGTAAGCCAACACAGCCGGCGCCAATCCAAACGTGACCACGTCGGCAATTGAATCGAGTTGAATACCGATCTCAGTCGTGGTCTTTGTGAGTCGCGCGATACGACCGTCGAGCATGTCGAACAATAAGGCGAAGCCGATCGCGACCGCGGCGTTGTCGAAGTGAGCTGTGGCCCCGGCAATATCAGGAGTAGCGCGACCAAGCAGTTGAAAACCGCGCAACGACGACATCACTGAAAAGAATCCCATGCCGATGTTCGCGGCAGTGAACATCGAAGGGATGATGTAGAGACCTTTCTTCAATCCCCGGCGCGGTGGATTTGGACGTTCCTCTAAGTCATCTGCTGTCATGAGATTCTCCCAATCACGGTCGTGCCTCCACGCACGCGCTGGCCTTCTTGAACCGTAATCTTCACGTTGGCGGGAAGCAGAACGTCGGTGCGAGAACTGAACTTGATCATCCCGAAGCGCTCTCCCAATCCGAGATTATCGCCCTTCCCTTTCCAGCAAACCACACGGCGCGCGAGTATCCCCGCGATCTGTTTGCAAACGACCGTGATCTTTTCGCCCTGAATCGTCAAAGCGTTCTGTTCGTTAACCAGACTGGCCTTCTCGTTGGTGGCCATTAAAAACTTGCCCGGCGAATAGATCATTTCGACGATCTTTCCTGGAATTGGTGAGCGATTGATGTGAACGTCGAGTGGTGACAAGAAGATACTGATTACGTTCGGTGCATCTGCGCCTGTCGAGGCTGGCCCGATGCGTGTGACTCGCCCGTCAGCCGGCGAAACGACGATGTCCGGATCGGACGGCGGCACGCGTTTCGGATCGCGGAAGAAAAACGCCATAAAGAGCGCGACCACGAAAAGGAACGCAGCCACATACCAAAAACCCAGCACCGCCGCCGCGATCCCCAACAGCGCCGGCACCAAAATATACGGAACACTCTCTCTAACGATACTCAAAACTCTTTTATGTGCCTTTTGTGCCTTATTGTGGCTAACTTGTTCTTTGTGCGTCTTTGTGGCTTCTACGTGAAAGGGGACGCGTACTTTTGGTTCACGTCCCCTTTCGATTCTTTAAGCTAGGAGAAACTGCCCGCGCAGTTTCAGTGACTCAAGCTCTGCGTTTTCTGATATTGCAACATCATCGAGTACATCTGATCTTTCAACGCTAGTTTCTTTTTCTTGAGTGTAATCTCCTCCAGCTGTTCTTCGTCGCTCGGATAGGAAAGAGCTGATAATTCACTAAGCCGTTCTTCGTACTTATGATGTTCCCGGGCTAATTCGCGAAATTCTGGGTCTCGGTTTATCAACTCTTCTTTGAGACTATCCGTAGTTGCCATATCCATGTTCGTGCATGTCTCCTTTCAGACGATGAAAGTGGGCAGGATGGTATCGGAGGTCAAGGCCTGGAACCTCCATGGGATTGTGTCGCACGGGAAAAATGGTAGCCCAACCACCTGCCCAAATCAAGCAGGTAAATTACCCCAGCACCAGCGTCATGACTACAGCATCTTCCCGGGGCTCGGAATAGTAGTCTGCACGGCGCGCAATGGCCTTAAAACCGCTCTTTTCGTAGAGCGTCTGGGCGGCGAGATTTGTGCTCCGCACCTCCAAGAAGGCCGCATTTGCCTTGCGGCGACGGGCTTCGTCCAGGACGCGGTTGAGCAGCGCGGAGCCAATACCACGACGCCGGTACTCAGCCCTGACAGCCACATTGTTGATGTGAAGCTCGCCGGCCGTCTCCCGCGCAACGATATAACCAGCGATCGGGGCGGATCCGATGACAGACTGAGACGGTTTCGCGATCAACATCAGGTCGCGATTGCCGCCCTGGAGCTCTGCGTAGTATGCAGCCCATCCCCAACGGCTCAAGCCTGATTGTTCCTCAATCTCAACGACTTCGAGCAGATCGTGCTCGGTCATGCGAATGATCGCTACATCTTGCGGCGTGGGAGCTTGTCTCTGTTCGGCCATAGTGGGTGACCAAGTTTACTGCGTTCCCGTGGTTTTGGTCTGCTCGATACGGAACTGATCGAGCCATAGAGTACCGAAAATCGGACACGGTGAGGAGTCGCAATTGGTTCGCTCGAGGCTAATGACGGCAGCTTGTGAGGTGGAAAGCGTGGTGAAATCAAAGTTGATACTCGTCCACGCGGTGGTCGCGGTGGGAAAGTTCTCGGATTTGCCCAACTGATTGTTTTTAGAATCGCTGACGATCAATACCGGCGGGCCGCCAGTTACCAGATCTTTTGTTTTGACACTGAACGAGACACGGTACGTCGTTGCTGGTTCGACGATGACTATGTGAGACAGCAATGGTGTGGCGGGAGGCCAGTTGCCGTCTAAATTAATTTGCAAACTCCTTTCGCCTTCGAACTTTTCGGAGACATCGATGGCCAGATGCTTCTTGTGTTCGGGAGAAACAAACCACCCAAAGCCGGTGTCGCTGAGAACGAACGGCTCTTCGAAACCACCATTCACAATGGACGAACCCGATTGGCCCCAAAGCGCAAACGCTTCGCGAAAAGCCTTTGCGGTGATCAGGAAACGGATCCAGGCGGTGCGCTCGCTGTCATTCTTTATGTCGATTAGCCCTTCCGCGGCTTTGACGTCACCGCGAGAGACGCCCCACGCGAGATCGATCAAATTCGGGAAGTAAGTTTGATTGGCGGTTGCGGCTTTTCTTAATTCCTTGAAAGCATCGTCAGGTTGGCCCATCCGCAACAGGAGGTTGCCGCGTTGCCAGTGTGTGTGGGCGTAGTAAGGCGCCCAACGGACGGCCTGGTCCATTGCGGCGAGCGCGCCTTCGGTGTTGCCGAGCTCTTCTTTCGTGTTGCCGAGTTCGATCCAGAGATAGTCGTCGCGATAGCGCAAGGTTGCGGCGATCTCGAGTGACTTGACGGCCTCGCCAGGCATTTGAAGGCGGTTCAAAACTGTGGCGCGCGCGCGGTGTGCTTCCGGATCGGAAGGGCTGCGGAGAACGGCCTCGTCCGCGACGGTGACGGAGTTTGAGATTAGAGCGTAACGGGTTAGCAGTCTTGAAAAACCAAAACGCGCCGAGGCTTGAATAAGAAACAAGCACAACAACACGCCCAGGATCGTGAATGCTGCTCGCATTAATT
>JAICQI010000353.1 GCA_025937955.1 Pyrinomonadaceae bacterium | reverse complement strand
TTGCGTCCGTGTGGCGCTGTGGCCACGAGCAATGCGTTCGGCGTTAATGATCAAGGGTTTGCGTCCGTGTGGCGCTGTGGCCACGAGCAATGCGTTCGGTGTTATGACCCCTTGTTTGCGTCTGTGGCGCGCTGTGGTCACGTGTAATGCGTTCTGCGTAATGCTAGCCTCAACGAATTCATCTTTTGTGACTTTTGTGCCTTTTTGTGGCTGAGAGCTTTTGCTTGAACTCTTGTGGCGTGAGGCGGTGGAGGAAGGCTTCGAGGCCGTCGATCGTAATTACGGGAATGTCGTACTTATATTTTGTGAGCAGCTCGCTGTCAGATTCGATGTTGATCTCTTCGAGTGTAAATTGATCGTCGCAGCCAGCGCTCTTGATT
Organism: Pyrinomonadaceae bacterium; assembly: GCA_025937955.1. Classification (GTDB taxonomy): domain Bacteria; phylum Acidobacteriota; class Blastocatellia; order Pyrinomonadales; family Pyrinomonadaceae; genus PSRF01. The sequence continues at coordinate 6,028 of JAICQI010000353.1, read as the reverse complement.
GCGGCTTTGGCGTCTTCACAGAGGTGGCAGCCGGGGCGGGAATAGATGATTACGTGGGGCTTCATAAGTTATCTTCTTGCCAGCTAATCGGGAAATTAGGTATAAATACGCCGCCGACCATATTAATATTTAATTCGTTGTGTGTTTAGGTGCGGCGCTCTTCATGTTTAAGCTAATAATTCGTCTTGCTGCACAGAGAGGAATCCCTGAAGGTGAAATTGTATAGTCTTTCTCTGTAAGTAAAGTCGAAGTGTACCCACGGAAGTTCGCAACACCTGGCAATTCGGAATTGATTCGACGGAGGTCTGGCCTTGGATAGTGCCGATCAATTGTCCGCCCCAAGTGTAACTACGAAGGCTCCCGCAAAACCGGCGGCGCCTGCTGCGGTGGTGGAGACGAGCTCCGATCCACCGGTGAACAAAATGCGACGCCGGATCGTCTGGGCAACCGTCGCCGGCTCCCTGATTACTTTCTTCCTGATGTTCGTGCGGTTTTTCCTGCCGCGCTCGATTCTCGAACCATCGCCATTATTCAGAATTGGCTCGCCCAACGATTACGCGCTCGGCGTGGATACTAAGTGGCAGCAACAGTATCGCATTTGGGTAACACGCACTTCCGACCGACTGTTCGTGATTTATGCGGTGTGCACTCACCTCGGCTGCACGCCTGACTGGAAAGCCAGCGAAAACAAGTTCAAATGTCCATGCCATGGCAGTGGCTACGACAGCGAAGGGGTTAACTTCGAAGGCCCGGCTCCACGGCCGATGGACCGCGCGAAAGTTGAACTTGACGCGGAAGGCCAGATCGTCGTCGACATTGGCAAACTCTACAAATGGCCGAAAGGCGAGCGCAACGAGTTTGACGACGACGGATCATTTATCAGGGTTTAGGCCACGGATTAACGCAGATGGACACTGATCCCAAAGAGACAAAACAACTGACCCCGGGCGAAGAAGGCGACAAGAGCCTGATCGCGAGAGTGAAGGAAACCGGCGGCGCGCTGAAAGACCGAGCTGTAGAAGAGGCGAAGGAGTATAAGGATCCGCAGGACACGCAGCTCTGGAAGTCGATCTTTCGCGTTTCACACGATCGTTCCGATCCGCGCAATCGCTCGCTCGCGATTCTTTCAAACGTCTTCCTGCACCTTCATCCCGCGAAGATCAATCGCGACGCGGTTCGTTACCCGTTCACGTGGGGCATGGGCGGCATCACGTTCTATCTCTTTATCGTGCTCACGTTCACGGGCGTGCTCCTGATGTTCTATTACCACCCGACGAAAGCCGATGCTTTCCGAGACATTCTTTATCTCGAGCACGACGTTCCGTTCGGAAAGCTTTTGCGAAACATGCATCGCTGGGCCGCGCACCTGATGGTGATTACAACGTGGCTGCACATGTTTCGCGTAGTTCTCACCGGATCTTATAAAAAGCCGCGCGAATTTAACTGGTGTGTGGGCGTGGTGCTGCTCGTGCTGACGCTGCTGCTCTCCTTCACAGGTTACCTCCTACCCGACGATCAGCTTGGGTTCTGGGCGGTAACGGTGGGAACGAACATGGCGCGCGCGACACCGATGCTCGGTCACGACGGACCTTTCGGCCCGCAACTCGGAATGACGGCTTACAACGACGTTCGCTTCGGACTTCTCGGCGGCTCGATCGTGGATGCCAATGCGTTACTGCGTTCCTATATCTGGCACTGTATCGGCATTCCGCTGGTAGCTTCGATCTTTATGGCAGTGCATTTCTGGCGTATTCGAAAAGACGGCGGTATCTCGGGTCCCGCGCCCGTGGTGCTCGAGTCGGAGATGAAAGCTGTAGCAAAGAAGAAGTAAATGAAGAGATACATCAACAAGTGGACGATTTGGGGAGCGCTTCTGGTGATTGCCGGCATCTGGGCGTTGAACGTCCATGATTGGCATCAGTTGTGGAAGATCTCGTCTGCACCAGACAACGTGCCAATCGTTGCGATGCTCTTTCTGGTTCCATTCTTCACCTGGTTGGGCATCAAGCAGGCGATTGCGAATGATCGTCTTATTGAAGAACTCGAAGCCGATACGAAACTCGCAAAGACACATCACCGCAAGGTTGAACCATGGCGGCCCGGATGGGCGCGCGAAGTTCACGTTTGGCCGTACCTGGTGCGTATTGAGTTTCTGGCGACAGTGATCGTCACGGTCATACTGTTCGTCTGGTCGATCACGCTCAACGCGCCATTGGAAGAGCCCGCCAATCCGAACCTGACGATGAATCCATCGAAAGCGCCGTGGTACTTCCTCGGTCTCCAGGAGATGCTGGTTTATTTCGATCCGTGGATCGCGGGCGTGGTGATGCCGTCGATCATCATGGTCGGGCTGATGGTCTTTCCTTATGTCGATTCGAATCCACTTGGAAACGGTTATTACACGCTGAAACAACGTCGCTTCGCGCTATGGATGTTCGGCGCCGGTTTTTTACAGTGGATTGTGCTAATCGTGATTGGGACGTTTATTCGCGGTCCCGGGTGGATCTGGTTCTGGCCAGGACAAACGTGGGACCACAACGCGGTCGTGTTTGATAAGAATGTCGATCTGCACGACATGATCGCGACCAGTTCCGTCGGCAAAGCACTGGGTCTCGGATTTCTTGCTCAGAACCCTGGGAAGTTTATTTTTGGGTTGATCGTGGTCACTGGGTTCTATTTAGTGGGCGCGCTGTTCTTTCACTGGTTGATGACGGTCGATTTCAAAAAACTCTCACTGCGCCCGCTGCGATTGTTTCCAAAGAAGCCCTTTGAAGAGAAGCTGCTGGCGCGAACGAGCCTGCTGCAATACCTAACGTTTCAGTTTTTCGCAATCAGTGTGCTGCTGGCGCTGCCGGTAAAACTGATTTTGCGTCTCGCATTGACGATCAAGTACGTGTGGGTAACTCCCTGGTTCAACATATGAGTAAGGTGGAGGAACAATCATAGTGGCTGATTCTCCAAGGCCGGACGAGTCGCAAAGCACAGCAATAGCAAAAAAGGATCCGGACGTTCCCAAGGATGATCCCATTGTCACTTGGTCCTCCAGCGGCTGGATGCTGATCAGCGCGCTGCTGCTGACCATTTCCATTGCCTGGGCGCTTTACGATGAAGCGTTGGGCCAACGGCCGTGGAAGGGAATGCAGCGCGAGTTCGTCGCCCGCTACACTCGCTATCTCGACAGCATAAAAAGCAAATCCGGCAGGAGTGAGGCGGAAATCAAAGAGAGCCCTGAGTATCAGGCGCTCGACGCTGAAGCGAAAGCTGCTCGCGAGGAGATCGAACCGGAGTACCAGGAGATCGACGGTAATGTTAAGCGTATCCAGAGGAACCTGGATGCGATTACGGATCCGTTTCAAAACCAGCGCGGGCGCCTCACAGTTATCAACTACAACATAGAGACTGCGGAAGGCTCGGCAAAAGATAGGTATCGCAAACAGGCTGAAGCGAAACGCCAGGAAGAAGTGGAAGTCGAACTGCCTTCCCCGCCGGGAGATTCCGTCCCTCCGGAGCGGTGCAAATCAAATGGACAAGGTGTCGAGTGTAATCTGAACTACGGTCAGCTGGAAAAATTATACGACGCCTTGCGCGAAGAGAAGGCCGCGCTGCTTGGCAAACAAGCCGAGCTTCTCAAAGAGCCCTCTGAACTGGCGAAGAAACGCGACGCCTATCTCAGGGATCAACTCATCGGATTAGGTCCGGCTGCTATTGAAGGCTTAAAGAACAAAGTCAGCAATTACGACTATTCAATCCTCGGTCATCAACTCAGCGTCGGCGCGTACGACATCGTCGACCGCTGCGAGGTGTGCCACGCCGGCGTCAGAGAGCCTCTCACTATTAAGGCTTCCGACATGGCGCCCGATGGACCAGGCAAAACGCCTGACAGTTGGGCCCGTGCTTTCGTCAGCCATCCGAACCGCGAAATCTTTCAAACTCACAATCCCGAAAAATTCGGCTGCTCGAGTTGTCACTGGGGCAATGGCCGCGCCACCACCACGATCACAAAGGGACATGGTCGCCATCGCTTCTGGCTGTGGCCCATGTTTGAGAAAGAGAATACTGAGGCCGGCTGCCAGCAGTGTCACGCTCGCGACCGTGTAACTCAGGGAGCCGAAGTGCTGAACCTCGGACGTGACCTGTTCGCGGAACGCGGCTGCGTGGGTTGTCATCGTTACGAAGGTTTCGATCGCGAGACCGACATGCTGGCGAGCACGCGCCAAACGATCGGCCAACTCGATGATCAGATCCGGGCGAATAAAAAACAGATTCGCGAGGACACGGCCGCGTCGGAAACTGTCGAAGATGAAGCCGACGTGCGAAGACTTTTGGCCAAGGCTGATAGCCTCCAGGTGACCAACAGTCTTCTGGCCGCCCGGGTCGATCAGCTGAACCTGCAAGCGAAGTATCTGATGCAGGACCAGAAGAAGGTCGGACCAAACCTCAAAGACGTACGCGTCAAGCTTCGCAAAGAATGGGTCCCGTATTGGCTCGAAGATCCGCAAGGCTTCCGTCCCGGCACGAAGATGCCGACCTTCTGGCGTTTCTCGAAGCCGCACGAAGGCGCCCGCGTAAGTATGCGCGACCAAAATGGACCGGAACAGATCCAGGCAATCGCCGCTTATCTCTGGCAGGAAAGCTTCGGCGCAAAACTGGCGACACAGCAGCGAGGCGATGCCGGAAAAGGCAAGCAACTCTTTGAGACTCGCGGTTGTATGGCGTGTCACTCGATCGGCGAAGGCGACAACAAGTTAGGTGGTGACTTTGCCGCGAACCTGCAACGCGTCGGTGAAAAGGCAAACTTCGATTACATCGTGCGCTGGATTCACAACCCCCGTGAGCGTGTGGCGCCTTACTGTCCCAAAGAAAAACGCGATCTGACGGCCGAAGATTACAAGAAGAAAAACCTGCCGTTTGTTTTCGATACTGAACAGCATTCAACCTGTCCAAACGACGGCGCTGAGTTGCAAGTGCAGAACATGACGGTGATGCCAAACTTCCGTCTGTCAGAACAAGACTCGCGCGACATCGCTACTTATCTCTTCTCGCTCTCTTCACAGCCCAATTACCAGGCTGCGAACTTCATGGACGATACAAGCCTGAAGGAAAAGGGAAAGGGACTGATCAAGCAATATGGTTGCGCCGGTTGCCACGAGATCAAGGGCTTCGAAGAAGAGCAACGCATCGGCAAAGAGTTGACGGTGGAAGGCGCGACTCCGATCGAGCGTCTCGACTTCGCACTGCAAACGCATCATGCGGAAAAAGGTGAAGATCCTCTGAATCTACGGCCCGAGCAGAAAGACCAGCATAAGTCCTGGTACAACCACAAAGGCTTCTTTGAACGGAAGATTGAAGAGCCGTCGATCTATGACGAGGGCAAAGAGAAGGATCCGAAGGATAAGTTGAAGATGCCGGAGCCGTATATGACCAAGGAATGGCGGACGGCATTAACAACTTTCCTTCTGGGAAGTGTGGGAGCCGAAGGCGCGAACGTTCCCACAACGCTCTTCTACACGCCGCAGGATCAGCGCCGGCAGGATATCCAGAACGGTTGGTGGATAATCAAGAAGTACAACTGCATGGGCTGTCACGAGATTCAGGTTGGACAGCGTTCCGTGGTCCAGGATCTGCCGTTCTACCAAACACCGGAAGGAAAGGATCTGCTGCCGCCACGTTTGACGAGTGAAGGCGCGCGTGTGGATCCGACGTGGCTGCTCAAGTTCCTGCACGATCCATCGCTGAGTGGTGAAAAGACGCCGGCGCAGCAGCAACAGATCAGTGCGCTGGCAGCGCCGAGTCCGCAAGCTTCTCCGCAACCGTCAGGGTCACCGCAGGCTCAGGCGGCGGCTGCGAATGGAGAGTTGAAGTTGCACCCGCAACCGGGACAGGATCGAAACGGGATTCGTCCGTATTTGCAGTTCCGGATGCCGACGTTCAATTTTTCACCGAACGAGTTGCAGGCGCTGGTGCGCTTCTTCATGGCGTTATCGGGACAGCAGGATCCATATATTAAGGAGCCGATGAAGCCTTTAAC
>JAICQI010000735.1 GCA_025937955.1 Pyrinomonadaceae bacterium | reverse complement strand
TTTGAAGATCGTCGCGGGCCTGCGCGGCCGTCACATCCGCGGCATGCTTGGCGCAGGCCACACCTGCGAGGGACAAAACCGCCAACGCTGACACGAACATTGAAGAGAGCAACTTCGAGTTAAGCATGGGGATGACTCCTACTTCAGCAAATCTTCGAGAAACTTCATGGCTTCAGGATCGCGGCTCTGGCCCAAATAGCGGACCGCTAGCTTGCGACGCTCGACTGATGGATCGTTACGCGCGATGGCCATCAGTTTTCGTACAGCATTCTTCTGTGGCGACTCGCCAAAGGCACGAAGCAGCATCATTTTGAGCTGGTCGTTCTGCTCCGCGTCGTACATGGCAACAAACTGATCAAGGATTGTCGGGTCGTTCTTGTGGCCCAGTACTCTAATCGCATAGCCGCGCAGTTCCATCGCCTCGGCTCCGCGCGCGATCTCGAACAGCTTGGGAGTTGCGCTCGCGTCGTTACTCTCGGCGATGGCGCGCAACAGCGCTTGTTTGATTTGGAGGTTCGTTTCGGTCGAATAGATTTGCAGCAGATCTGCAATACCGAACCGGTTTCCCAGACGTCGAATCGCTTCAATGCGCAGCTCCGGTGTTTCACCCGTCCGTGCTATGTCCAACACCTTCGCGCGGGCGCGTGGCTCTTCGCGTTCTGAAAGAGCGCGCAGGACTTGCGATCGGACTTCCTTTGTTTTGTCGGCGTCGTAGATGCGAATAAGTTCCTCAAGCGACGCAGCATCTTTCAATTCGCTGATGAAGCGAATTGCGAAGAGGCGCGAGTTGAGATCGTCGCTTGCGCGTGCAATCTCCATCACTTTCGCGCTGCCGCGCGGAGTGCGACTCTCGACAAGCGCGCGCAGGATCTGGGCCCTCACCTCTTTGCTGCGGTCGGCGTCGTAGAGTTTGATCAGTTCTTCCGTGACTTGTTCGTCGTGCTGATCACCCAAACGTCGGATAGCGGTTAGGCGAAGTTTCAGATCGGCATTGTTGCGGGCGATGTCGAGCAGTACCGGAACTACGCGCGGGCTGCGTCGTGAACCGAGTATCGTGACTGCCGCTGCTTGCAGACCCTGACACGGAGAGGTATTCGCTTTTAAGGTTTCACTGATGATGCCGATAGCGCGTTCTTCGTCAGCCTGAAACAAACTCTGCAATGCGAGAATCTTGATTTTGCAGTTGTCGCGGTGTGCTATCTCCTGAGCTATTTCCGTGTGGCCCATCGCAACGAGAAGTGCGATGCCTTCACGGCGCCAACTTGAATTTGGGTGACGTTCAACAAGACGTTTTAGCGGGACCGCAGCTTCGTCTTTGCGGCCCTGCTTCTCCAGTGCGTAGCCATACCAGTAGAGCGCCGCGTCGAGATCTTTGTCCTTGGGATAGCCCTTGATGAAGTCGTTGAACTTTTCCGCGGCCTTCTGCCAATTCTGGGTCTCGATGAAGTCGCGTCCTTCGCGGAAGACCTGCATCGAAGCAGTGTTTGTCTTGTTCGTTTGCACGAAGCGGTTGAGCTTGGCGATGTCCTGGCTGTGAGCTGAAACACTTCCAACACTAAACAGAGCGAGCAATATGACTGCGAGTGTCAGGGGGGAACGACTGATAACAAAATTCTTCATGGTCTCTTTGTCCTTAATTTTCTATGGGTTTGGCTTCACCGCAGAGGCACAGAGAACGAGAGCGAGCGCAGCGATCGAGCGGTGATCAAAAACGCGAACAGCAGCTCCATGTTCCCTGTGCCTCTAAGGTGAAACTCTTTTCAATCATCAAGTGCGCGCGCGAGTGCGGCGGAATTGACTTGTAAGAGCGGGACGATGTTCTTGCGTTCGACACGCTCGCGAATCGTGCGCACCGCGTTGCTGTCCGGTTTGTCCGGAAGATTCGCGATGTCCAGCAGAATTGGTTGAAGACTTTCGAGTAACGACGCGATTTGTACATCGCCGTTGGCGTCGGCTTCACGTCGCAGGATCATGTTTTGTTGGACCAGTTGCCGGGCGCGCTTTCGTTCGTAAGCAACTTCGGCGTCCGACGTCGCCGTGTTCAGACGAACGTTTCTGAAAGCAACCAGCAACGTTTCAGACTTTTCGATGTGGATGGCCGTAAGCGTTTGAGCGTCAGCGGGTCGCACGCGTTCAGGCGTTGTGATTGGGTCGACGGGTTCGTTAACAAGCGCAAACTGTTCACCCGGTTTTGGTTCACGAACCAACGGCTTCTTCCGCTTCGTTGACGGTTCGCGTTCGGGGTTCTTCGTTTCCTTCGGCGACGCTTCCGGTTCGGGTTGACTGATCTTTTCAACTGTTGGAGATGGGGTCGGTGATGGCAGGTGAGCCACAGACTGGTTTGAATCGGTGTTCAAAGACCAAATCAAACCAATGATCGTACCTACGATAACCAGTGTCGCAAACGCAATCGCCGGTGTGCTCCAACCCCAGCGAAGTCCGCGCGCCCGAGCACGATCACCTCGCGACAGGATCCGATTGAGCTCTCGATTCGTGATCGCCGGATTCGCCACGGCCTCAAACCCGGCGATCTGGCTACGCAGGCTAAGGAAGTCGGCCTTCACCTGTTCACATTCAGCGCAGGTCAACACGTGACGCTCAACCTCGCGCGCTTCTGCTTGCGCCAGTTCGCCGTCGATCAACGAAGAAATCTTTTCTGTAAAACTACAACTCATAAAGTCTTGACCTTAGTGCTTTGTACTTTGTGCTTTGAGCCCTTTTCTTAACGGGTCAAATATCCCTCAAAACAGCGGATCAGCTAAGTACAAAGCACAAAACACTAAGCACTTACAGCTGTTTTTGCCCGCTTGCCCCAACGCTCTCGTAACGACGCTCGCGCTCGAAAAATGTCAACCTTTACCTTGCTCTCCGAAACCTTCATGACTTCACCGATCTCGCGATAGCTCAACTGCTCCTGCTCTCGCAACAACAACGCCGTGCGCTGGTCCTCCGGCAGGGTTTGCAACATCTCGAGCACTAACGTCTTCCGCTCGCGCGTCTCGTATTCCTGCTCGGGATTGCGGGCCACTGGTCTCATTGCCTCCACCACTCGATCAAAGAGCCGGTAACGCGTATTCGACTTGCGAAACTCGTTGATGGCCAGGTTTCGCGCGACGCGATAGAGCCAGAAGCGCGCTTCACCCAGCGGGAGCGTTCCCCACGCGGTGCGATGAAGTTGCAGGAAGCTCTCCTGTGCCAAATCCTGCGCCAGCGGCGCGCGGCCTCCCAATAAACACTCCAGAAAGCGGCATAGGCTAGGGTAGAAATCCTGAAACAGCATGGTGAACTCGTCATCTTCGCTCGCCATAAGCTGCGCTACGCCTCCTAAAACA
>JAICQI010000020.1 GCA_025937955.1 Pyrinomonadaceae bacterium | reverse complement strand
TCGCGGCCGCGGCACCGGTCGGCGATGCTCAGCGGGTTGCGGAACACCACCAGCTTCCCGTCGGGGAGTCGGCCCACGACGTCCTCGGGGCCCTTGTGGCCTCTGCAGATCCGCACCGTCTCGGCCCGCGGAGTGGCGATTGCGGCGACCATGAAGGCCTACCTCTTGTGTGAGTTAATGGGACCGCCTACCCCATACTGCCGCGACGGCCGGCGTTCTTTAGGCGTCCTGCCAGCCGCCGTGCCTGGGGAAGAAGTCGCAGAGCGTCGAAGGAGTTATCGCAGATTTCCCTGCAACAGCTTGTCTATTTTCGGTCCAGGTTGGGCCGAGTGCCCTGGATGCGAAGAGCATATCCGTTGAAGCTGATCCGGTAAGAACTTTAACGAAGCGAATGTTGGTAGGATTATCGTCGGCAGTTGCAGCGTCCACGTAGTCGGCATCAGGATACAGGTTCACCGCGAATGTGATCTGCGAGATGGTTACGCTGCCTTTCCCAAATCCGTAAGTGTTAGCGACATCATTAGCACGAGCAACTGCCTGCTGAATTCCTATTACGCTACCGTCCAATTCCTTCGCGGCAGCCACGGCGGCCGCGTCTGCCGCGTTCTGAAGTTCTGCCCGAACTGTGTAGATCCGGGAAATGTCAATACACAAACCGACCATCAGAATGAGCAAGAGCATAGAGAGCGCCGTCATGATCACAACGGAGCCACGCTCACCCTTTCTCTGATGGTCGGTTGGAAGATTTAGTCGGGACATATTCAACTCCTTTCCCCAGGATCGATGCTCTTGTTACTGATTCGGATTCGGCTTTTTCTCTCCGGCAGGTGCAGGAGCAGGAGCAGCTTCCGAACCATCCGGCACCGCAGGCTTGTTGGTTGTTCCGTTGGTAGCCGGAGCAGCAGTTGGACCATCAACTTTCGGCTCCACGACAGGCTGCGTCGCCGGAGCTGCGGATCCGCTCTGACCCGAGCTATTGATCATGAAGCCACTCGGTCCTTTCAGATCGCCGCTCTTTGGTTCGATTCCCAGTAACGAACCGTTCCTCAGGCTCTCGACGTTCGGCAGTCGCGGCACGTCGTCGCGATTAACTGGTTGGACCATCTGCGCGGTAACGATAAACATCAGCTCGGTTTCGTTTTTCTGGAAATTCTTCGATTTGAACAGGTTGCCGATAATGGGAATGTCGCCCACACCCGGAATCTTAGAAAGTGATTGCGTCTCGCTGTTGTCCAGAAGCCCGGCAAGCGCGAAACTCTGACCGTCGCGTAGTTCGATTCCGGTCTTGGCGCGGCGCGTACGCAACGCCGGGATAAGGAAGCCCTCAAACCTGACGCCATTGGTTTGGTCGAGGGTGGAAACTTCCGGCTCGAGCTCGAGACGAATGTGATCTTCGTCGATGATCGTCGGTTTGAAATTAAGGCGAACGCCATACTCCTTAAATATGATCGTTACCGCACTGCCGACGCCCGCTGATGAACTGGACTGGATGACCGGGATAGGAAACTCACCGCCGGCGAGAAAACTGGCTTCCTGTCCGTTCATGGCAATCAAGTTGGGCTCGGCTAAAGAACGGAGCGCTCCGTTAGTCTGCATTGCCTTGATCATCGTGGCGGCATTGCTGCCCAGTACGAAAAGATTAAGTCCGCTAAAGGTGCCGGAAAGGATACCGTTGGTAACGTTAGAGAGATTACCTGGACCTCCACCGCTGGCAAAGACACCGGTTCCCGGGCTTGCCTGATACAAATGAGATGAACCGAGTTCGCGCAACTTGCTGCGATTGACTTCCGCCACCCGGACCATCAATTGAACCTGGCTCTGGTTTTTCACCGGAGACTCGAGCAGGTTAACTGTCTTGAATCCCGCAGCCTGGATCACTGCTTCGGCCTGCGTGGCGATTTTCGGATCGCTCACCTGGCCTGACATGACTACTGAGCCATTGGCCTGGCTCAATCGGATATCTTCCTTGGGAAACAACGCGCGAATTTGCGAATCGATTAGCGACAAATTCGTCCGGACGTAAACATCAAATACGAGGAATCGCCCGGTGGCTTTTTCCCAGGCGATAAAATTGATCTGTCCAAACCCTTTGCCATTAACGACTACCTGGTTTGAGCCAACGAGCACCGCTTCGGCAATTTCCGGATTGGAAACTGAAAAACGCTCGATGGGGCTGCCGAAGGTAATCAGTTTCGATTGACCAACAAGCACATTAATAGGAATGACTTCCTTGGTGTTGGTGAAGCTGGCGTTGGTGCTCTGGTCCTGAGCGCGAAGTGGAACTACGCAAAGCAGGACTGTCGCGAGAACAACGAAGAAGCGAGTGGAATAACGCGGCATGATGATTAGCTCCTTAACATTGGGAAATTCTTTGTCGAGCGGTGCGGCATTGTTGCCGGCGTCAGACCGGCAGCCACCCACTTCTACGATTAATTGTTCGGTATCTCGACGTCACGTCGTTTCGCGCCTTCAATAAGCTCGATCGAGTTACGCGATACAGGGGGCGGCGGAGCCGGTCTCTCTTCGCGTGGCGCCTCGAAGGTGACTCGTCTGACCTTAGGTTTTGGCGCCGCTGCCGGTTTCGCCTCGGCGACTCTTTCACTGGTCGGTGATGGAGCGAGTCTTACAGATTCTCCACTAAGCAGTGTTCCCTTATTGGCTCCGGAAGTTTGACTGTCTTCCTGGTCCCCGAAATTTCTCATTACGAGTTGCAGCTTGCTTTCATTAGCAGCGAGCACAAGCTTCTCAGCTTGATCGGGTGTGACCAGCAGAGTAACCGCATTGACATGAGTTGGTTCGCGCTGGTCGGAAGGTGAGTCAAGTTTGGCGCCGCTGGCGAGCACCTTGATGTTTTGCAGCACGATCTTCGAGATTGGACCTTGAGCGGATTGTGCGGCTGCGACAGGAAGGATAACGGCGACTACGTCTACGTACGAACCCGGCATAACAAAACCGGAAACGCCCACAACTTCGTCAACCTTCACTGTCAAAGCGCGAAAGCCCGGAGGAATTACGGCGCTCAGTCCAGATTCAGTGCCAACGGGCGCGAGTTTCAAACTTGTAATGGGCTCACGCACGCCGATCGGCATGATCGCTACTCTGTCGACTGCATCTTCCAGTTTTCTAAAAGCTCCCTCCGGTGCTGAACCGTTGGGAATGGGTAGAAGAGCCAACTGCTCCACCGTGATCTTCGCGCCTACCGGAATCTCGGTTTTTGCGACCACAACGTTGTTGAGGTCCCGCGCATATTGCTGCACGCTGGCGAGATAGCGGGTGACTAACATGACGGCCAGTAGTCCGCAGAGCACCGCGCCCGTAAGCGCGAGGATGAGACGTTTATTTCGCATGACTCGAATTCTCCATTACCGAAGTTGCGTTAAAGCCTGTGGGCGCGCCTCAGGCGTGAAATAGAAAGAAAGAGATCAAACTGCCGAAGCAGATGGGCACGGCATAAGGCAACGTGTAGCTGCGATCCGCTGGTATATCGAAGCGCGGCACTGTTTGCCCGGGCAGTAAGCCATAGAAAAATTGAAATACTCCAAACATGGTTGCGCCGACCCGGCGTGCATAAATCATCTTGCCTATTGCGAGGACACCGCCCGTCAGTGCCACTACCAGGAGCGTCGGTAAAACCATGTAAAAGCCACTGATTGCTCCAATCGCTCCGAAAAGTTTGACATCGGCCGCACCGAGAGTGCCGAAGACGTGCAGGAAGAGCATCATTGCAAAGGCAAATGCGAATCCGCCCAGGCTCAGGAGCAGTCCATTCAATCCATTAAATATTGTGTTGATTGCGATTCCGCCGATGAGAATTAACAGGACCAGCTTATTGGGGATACGCCGGTAGCGTATGTCCATGTAAACGATCATGAGAGCCAAAGGAAGGAACAGCAGCGCCATGGCAACGTTCTGCGGAATCGTCATCTCGGAAACTTCTCCCGTGCGTATCGGGCCGCTGAAAAGGCTTTTCGGCCGGTGCCTATCAATAGTGAGCGAGCTTACGCCGAGTGGATCAGCGTAAGCTCATTACTCACCAGCATTTGGATTAGAGAGTGGCGGTCGTGCTCTTTGCGGCTGCGTTCTTGAGCGTGTTCTGAACGCTTCCACCCCAACCGGCTCCGTAAATCAGAAGGGCCACTGCGGCGACGATGGCGGCGATAATCGCGTATTCGATCGTCTCAATGCCGGACTCGTCGTTGATGAAGTTCTTAATCTTGGTCATTGTCGTTACTCCTTAAGTATGGTTTGAGTTTTGGTCCACGCCCGACATCGAGCTTGATCGGGAGCGGGAAAGATTGCACAAGAACTGAAGGCGTCATCCCAGGAATCTGAGTGAACGCTCCTGCCGATCACGGCAACATTTCGAGTGCAGGGCGCTTTAGTGCAACGGGCATACCACCGGGAGATTAGGCTCGTGCGTAGAGCAGAACTTTGCAAATCATGAGCATTTCGCGTGTTTCGGAGTGTGACCGTAGCTGGCACAGCCAGTGTTGTTCACGTTCAACACTGCTCGTGAGCGAGCAGTTGAGGCGAAGTAGAGTAGTTGAGCCGCAGATTAACGCAGATTTGACGCTGATAAGCGATCTGCGTCGATCTGCTTTAACCTGCGGCTCAAGCGGCTACCGCCAGAGGACGCTGAAGATGTTTGAGAAGTCGTCGGTCCAGGGGCGGAAATTATCGGGAGCTCCGAGGCTTTGCCAACGCGTATCCACAGTGAGTGGCTTTAGATCTTCTGGTCTGCGGGCCAACACTACCCAGATGGAAGCATCTTTTCCCTCAGCACTCGCTACTCCATCCCGCATGATCAACGCGGTGAGTCCGTAACTCCCGGCGGCACTGCCCAGCACCGGCGAAAGGTCAAGATGTCGATTCGAGATGTGAAAAGTAAGCAGCCCGCCGTTGGCCAGCTTCGATAGATACAATCCGACAGCCTCACGCGTGAGTAAGTGCAGCGGGATTGCATCCGAGCTGAACGCATCGAGCGCAATCAGTGAGTAATAACCCTCCGGCGCTTCTTTCAGCCGCAGCCGCCCGTCACCAAGCACGAAGTTTATCGCCGCATTTGAACAGCCGCCAACATAAGAAAAGTATCTTGGGTCACGCGCTATTTCCACAACAGCAGGATCGATTTCGTAAAAGGTCCATTCCTGTCCCGGAGTGGCGTAACTGGCCGTCGCCCCCGCTCCCAGACCCACTACCGCCACGCGTGCCGGCTGCTGTGCTGCCAAAGCATCGGTGATAGAACCGAACGGACCTCCTCGGTGGTAATAGCTTAACGGCTCGCAGCGACGAGACTCATCGATGAATTGCCTTCCGTGCTGCGTAGTGCCGTGCATGAGGTAGCGGACTGTTCCGGGCCCGTCCATCATCACTCGCAATACTCCGAAGAAGTTCCGCTCGGCATGCAAGGTCTTGCCAAGCTCCGGAGAATAGAGTGCTCCGCCTGCAAGGACCGCAAAGATCGCGAGCCCAAATCTCACCGGGCGCTCAACCAGAAAGTAAGCAGCGAGCACCGCAGCCGTGAAGAGAATCAGGTACGCACGCGAGGGAGCTTCGAATCGTTGCAGCGTCAGCAAGATCACGCATAGCAAGAGAAGGATCGCAACCGGAGTAACAAAATCCCTGCGGTTTAGATCCTCAGTCTTCCATGGTCGCATTAAACAGCCGAGCACAATCATCAGCGGGTATTCGGCAACACTGCTGAAAAGTAGTGGCGCCAGGATCGCGTTAAAGAGTCCGCCCAATGCACCGCCGATTGACAGCCATAAATAAAACTCCGTCACGTGCTGAGAACCCGGGCGGTCGTTAGCCAGTTGGCCGTGACAGACCATGGCAGCCGCGAAGAAGAAAGCGAGGTGAGCTGGTACAAAGAACCAAAGCGGCTGGCTGATGCCACACGCCAGCGAGATGACCACCGGTAACGTAAGCAAAGGCAAGAGAAAGCGTCCCCACAACCGAATGTTTGCTTGCCGGCGTGAGAATTGGAGAATGAAGGTGAGCAGGTAAATCGATAACGGAACAACCCACAACAAAGGTACCGGAGTAAGATCGGTAGACAGGTAGGTTGTTACTCCGAGCATCAAACTCGACGGCACAAACGCGAGAGCAAGCCACTTCAAACGCCGTCTCCAGGACACAGGAACGGACGACTCCGCGGCTTCTGTTTGCTCGGTCGCCTGGGCTGGCACCGGAGTCACTCTGCCTGTCAAAAACACGATCGCGCAGATGAAGATGAGGACGAGTCCCAGAACATAACATCCCATCCAGAGTAAACTTTGTTCTCGTAGCTTGAGATTCGGCTCGAGTAGCAGCGGATAACTCAATAACGCCAGCAGGCTGCCAAAATTGCTTGCCGCGTATAGAAAATAAGGATCGCGAGCGCGTCGATGCGACGTGTGTGAGAACCAGCTCTGCAGCAAAGGAGCGTTGGTCGAAAGTATGAAAAAAGGCAGCCCTACGGTTGTTAGAAGGGTCGTTAGCAACCAGATAGGCGCGCTCGACGCGGAAGGAAGCAACGCAATTGCTTTCTCAGGAACGCCGATAGGCAACAGCAGTGCGGCGATGAGTAGCAACACTAAGTGAAAGATCGCATGTTTGCGGTTACCGATCTTACGCGGCAGGACGTGTGCATACAGGTATCCTGCGAGAAGCATCACCTGAAAGAAGACCATGCAGGTGTTCCACACGGCCGGACTGCCACCGAGGTACGGCAGCAGCATCTTCGCGATCAGCGGTTGAACGGAAAAGAGTAAGAGCGCACTGATAAAGAGGGCGGCGGAAAATAGAAGAGATGCCATATGACGCGGAGCGGGCCGCGCTAAAGGTACACACAAAAACGCAAAGACGCTAGAGACTTGCAAAGAATTTTAGAGTTTTCTTTGCTGTCTTTGCGCCTTTGCGTGCAGGAGATCAAACTGCTTGCGGAACCAAGTTTTACAGGGTTGCGGTGGTGCTCTGCGCGGCAGCATTTTTGAGCGTGTTTTGTACACTGCCACCCCAGCCTACGCCATAAATCAAGAGTGCAACGGCCGCGACGATGGCAGCAATAATCGCGTATTCGATCGTCTCAATGCCGGACTCGTCTTTGATAAAGTTCTTAACAGCTTTCATTTTTGCTCCTTAGGTTTTCGGTAGTGAGTACCCCGCATAGCCTGCGAAGCAGGCGTAAGCATAAAAAGCTTGGGCGGTGGGCCAAGGTGCAACGAATGTGCCACTAGGAACCCATGATTGGGTGAAGGCTCGCAGACTGGGCTAAGTGTTTATTGTGTTGGCATTTGGCGAAACACCATAAACGCCGGGATGTCAGAGGTCAGAGCTTGCAGGGGTGCTCATATGCGAGCAGTTGTGGCAAAACGGACCCTGAAATTAGACCAGGCTCAAGAGTGGGCATCGCACTTGGATCCAAGCCAGGACCACCTGCGATAGCGGGTGGGCCGATGTTGAGCATGCGATATCCTAATTATTTGAATGCCAATGGTTGGCCCACCCGCTACCGCAGGTGGTACTGACTTCGATCCAACATTGTTCCTGACTTTGGAGGCAAAGCAGTTTGGCTACGGAAAAAGCATTGACGGACTGGAAGTCGATGCTATACAAACGAATGCGTTCCACAATTCGCCGATGAGGAGAATACACACGTATGGAACTAAGCCCAATGAACATCGTCCTGGCCCTGGTAATACTCGCCGGAATTGTTTTCCTGGTCATGCGTCGCCGCGGCCGGTAAGGTAACGCTGCCGCAGCCCGGCGCGACTCTAAATTCCAGTAGGCCTGTCCTTCCTAATCGAATACATGTCGCATTCGGTAAAGACTGTTTCACCCGTCCGTTCTGAAGATATGACGGCGAGTGAGATTGATCCACGACTGCCCAAACAATTCACTGGTCAACGGCTCGTGGTCTTGTTTTTCATGATCATGATCTTTGCCGCGGCCGCGAGACCGATCAGCGATCCGGACTTCTGGTGGCACCTCAGAACCGGACAATACATCACCGAGACGAAAAGCATTCCGTACATCGACATATTCTCGTGGATGCGCTTTGGCAGTGAGTGGGTCACTCATGAATGGTTATCCGAAGTTTTAATGTACTTGATTTATCGGGCCGCTGGTTTTGCTGGATTAATCATCTTTTTCGCCCTCGTTATCACGATGGCGTTCTGGACCACGTATCGACTTTGCCTCGAGCGCACCGGTCAACCTTACATCGCGGGCCTGGTTACGATTCTGTGTGCGGCCGCAACGATTCCGACGTGGGGAGTGCGGCCGCAAATGTTTTCAATACTGTTCGCAGGTATCTTTCTGGTCGTTCTCGATAAGTATTGCAGGAATCAAAAAACTCGTCTGGTCTGGTGGCTGATTCCGCTGATGGTCCTTTGGGTCAACATGCACGCCGGCTTCGCGGCGGGTTTAGCTCTCATCGGCGTTACAGTTGTGGGCCTGGCCCTGGACGCGCGCATCCGGCAAAAAGATTCTGTTAGCTCAATTTTTCTACGGATTCGCAGGCTTTGCTTAGTTGGGGTACTCGCAGGCACTGCGGTTTTGCTCAATCCCAACGGATTGCGCATTTACTCTTACCCGTTTGAAACACTGCGATCCCCGGTCCAGATGCGGTACATCCAGGAGTGGAAATCACCGAACTTTCAGGACCCGATGTTTCTGGCTTTGCTAATCCTGATTGTCCTGATTTTGTGTGTGTTGGCGTTGTCGAACAAGCGACCTCGTCCGAGCGAAATGTTGATTCTGATAGCTACGCTCGCGGCTACGCTGCGGTCGGCGAGGAATGTGCCGTTCTTTGCACTCGTGGCTGCACCCACATTCGCAGATCATTTGTGGGCCTGGTTTTCCGCTCACCGAAAGGGGAGTCAGAAAAGCGGGGGGTTAGCACCTGTTCTCGGCGTATTGGTTTTCGTGGTCCTCCCCGCGATTGTTGCCGTCATGAGTGTGCAACGCGCAGTTGCGAGACAGCCACAGGTCGAAGCTGAGAACTTCCCGGTAGCAGCAGTGGACTTCATTAAGTCACATGAGATACCTCAGCCCATCTACAACGAGTATCACTGGGGCGGTTATCTGATCTGGAAATTCTATCCGCAGTATCGAGTCTTTATCGATGGCCGTGCCGACGTTTATGGCGATGCTCTGATTGAAGAATATTTTACCGTCCATGATGGGGAGCCCTCCTGGAAAACACCGATTGACAAATACAAGATCCAATCCGTACTGGTTGAACCGAATACTCCGCTCGCCAGTTTGCTGCGACAGGATTCCTCCTGGCAAAAGGTCTTCGAAGATCAGCAAGCCGTAATTTTCACTAACACGCTGATTATAGAGTGACCAAACGTATGAATAAGTCGTCGCTGAAGTGGTGTCTGTCTGTAGCCATTGCGATTACCTTTTTGGCGCTGTTACCGCAACTGCATCTCTGGTACGCACGCGGCTCGCAGTGGCATGGAGCATATGCCGCGGTCGATGGTGACGAGTTTCTATACTCCGCATATATCAACGCGTTGTTGGATGGCCGTCCACGTCGCAACGATCCTTTCTCGGGACGCGACGATAATCCTAATGCACCATTGCAGGAATCAGGCTATTCAATAAATGTCATTCCGGCTTTTTTTATCGCTTCGTTGGCAAAGGTCTTTGGAGTCACTGCTTCCACGGCATTCATAGTTCTCATAGCGGCGTCAGCGTTCCTGGCAAGTGTAGCGGTCTTTTGGTTGCTCCTGTCAGTTACACATGATCACCGAGTTGCTGCGGCGGGCACCTTGTTTGTCATTTGTTTCGGTGGGTTAGCTGCCGGTCAGGGACTCTTAGGCATACTATTCAGGGAAGACGTAACAAGTCTGGGGTTTCCTTTCCTCCGGCGTTATCAACCATCGGCCTCCTTCTTCCTTTTTTTTATATTAGCCGCACTTTTTTGGCGCGCACTCGTTACCGACAACAACAGACGAGCCCGGTTATATGCCGTGTTGGCCGGCGCGGCTTTGGGTGGTTTGGTCTTCGGCTACTTCTACTTGTGGACCGCTGGAGTAGCTTGGTTCGCGTGTTGCGGCGTGCTGTGGTTTTGTTTTAGACCGGAGGACCGAAGACGCACTCTTGAGGTACTTGCCTTAGCTGGCGTGACGGCGCTTTTTGCGTTAGGGCCCTACATATATCTGATTTCACAGCGATCACGTAGTTTGGACGATACGCAGATGTTAATTTCAACGCACCGGCTCGATCCGTTTCGGGTTCCTGAGATCATAGGTGCGTTAGTGCTGCTGGTCCTGGTCTTTGCAGTTCGCCGCCGCAAGCTGAAGATGAGTAATGAGCAAAATATATTCGCAGCATCTTTCGCAGTGCTGCCGTTTGTTCTCTTCAATCAACAAGTCGTGACAGGAAGATCACTACAGCCGTTTCATTTTGAGAATTTCATTGCCAACTACGCAGTGCTGGTAGGCGTAGTGATTCTAGTCGCCAAACTCAGACCAGCTGTTTCGCCGCGAGTTTTGCGATTGGCTATGGCCATCTGTTTGTTGTGGGGCATTGTCGAGATAGCCATTCCCACGCAAGCCCGTTATCCCGCGAATGTCGCTCACGATGAAATGGTCCCCGTGCTGCGGCGGCTACGAGAATTATCAAGGAACGATGGAACGATGTCGGGGTTGCGCGACGAAGGCAAGACACCCGGTGTGGTGTTTTCCCCTGACACCCAATTGATGCGACTAGTTCCAACCTGGACTGCACAAGGAATTCTTCTTGGCGTGGGAGCGCTGGATTTCGGCGCTCCACGGCGAGATCCAAAGGTATACACTTACCTCTACTATTCCGGTGCGACCGGGCAATCATTCAGAGATTTGCTCCACGATAAATCAGGGGACACGTTTTTGAACCACTACGCTCGGAGCGCAATATTCGGGCTCCCGCGCGTTTCGTCGAAGCTAACCTTTCACTACAAGCCAATTCAAGACGCTGAGATCGAAGAGCAAGTGCATGCCTACGAGACTTATGTTCAGTTGTATTCTCGTGAGGTTGCTCTCAAGCACCCAGTTGCCTACGTAGTTGTACGTCGTGATAGTGGTTATGATTTCTCACGCATTGACCTTTGGTATGAGCGCGATACCGGAGAGCATGTCGGAGCTTACGATTTGTATCGATTAAAACTCCGGAGTTAAGGAATTTTGTGCGGCACGGCTTTGCCTCAACGAGTCCAAATCATTCCTGGATCGGGTCCGTACAGGGAGCGATCGCGACCTGGTCAGTGATCAGCATGCGATAATCCTAACGACTCTTAACTCCCATGGTTTGACCAGGTCGCTATCGCTCCCTGTACTGACCCGATCCAGGAATGATACTTGAGGCAAAGTCGGGCGGTAGAAATTGGTTGAGAGGTGTTTTAGTTCTGCGGTTTGTACGTGGCAACCAGGCTCAGGCCGATCGGCATTATTGACCGATTAATCAAGTGACTTTCCAAACTAAACACCCACGCCAAAATATCATTAACCAGGCCGGGTTTATTATCCTCAAAGTCGCTCCGGGCGCGATTGCCTAATCCTACAGCGCGGCGAGACCATCGCACGCCAGCTGCCAATGGAAAGAGAAGAGAATTGAAATAGGTGATTCGATAACCGGATAGATTGGCCTCGTCGAACAGTCTTTTCAGTGTGCTCCTGGTGTATCTTCTGCGGTGCTCACTCACAACGTCTTGCCCGCCCCACACGCTGGGGAGGGCAGGAACGGTTACCAAAAGCATTCCTCCCGGTTTTACCAGTCGCACTACTTCCCGAAAACTCGCGGCGTCGTTATCCAGATGTTCAAAAACATCGAGCGCAAGAACCAAATCAAACGAGCCTGCCATCAAAGGAATCTGTTCGACACTGCCAACGACGAATTCAACACTCTGACTCACACTCTCGGCATGTAGAGGTTCGATATCCAGCCCGAGCACTTTGCCTTCTGGACCAGCAAACGGCACAAGCCACTTCAATCCCTCAGCAGGTCCACAGCCGATGGAAAGAATTCGTTTTGAGTGCGTGCCGTCCATCGATTCCGATTGCAGAATACACTCAAGAATGCGTCTCCTTCCGCGGAACCACCAGTGCCATTTCTCGACATCCTTATACTGTCGTGCGAAGTCCTTCTTCATTCTCTTGCTAAAATCTGGTCCGCGAATTCCACGGTTTCGATACTCACTTTGTTATCAGCAAATCCTACGCGAGAACTGACTACGTATAGCGGACGTTGGCGCACCTCGTCATACACGCGTCCCAAATACTCCCCGATCACGCCTAGCATGATGAGTTGTACACCGCCTACAAACAGAACCACCGCAATTAAAGAGGCCCAGCCTTGAGGAACGTGCGGCACAAAAATCCTGCTGAAAATCACCCAGATAGTCATGGCAAAACCCGCTAAAGATGCTGAGACACCGAGCCAGGCCGCCATTCGCAGAGGGAATGACGAGAAGCCAACATAACCGGAAACCGCGAGGCCTATTAGCTTGCTTAGGGAATACTTCGCGTCGCCCGCATTTCTTGCATCGCGCTCGTACTCTATGCCTACCTGTTTAAAACCCACCCAGCTCCGCAGTCCTCGAAGAAATCTGTTGCGCTCGGGAAGCCCGATAAGCGTATCAACCACGCGCCGATCCATCAGACAAAAATCGCCGGCATCAAGTGGGGCATCTATCTCCGCAATAAACCGCATCGAGCGATAAAAAACCCAATAGGCTAACCGCTTCCACGACGCTTCCTTGCGTCTTTTTCTGATCGCGTAAACAACCTTGTAACCTTCACGCCACTTGACTATGAACCGCGAAATCAATTCTGGTGGATCTTGAAGATCAGCATCCATTAAGACCACTGCATGGCCTCGAGTAGCCTCCAGGCCCGCCTGAAGCGCGGCCTGATGTCCGAAGTTTCGCGAGAAGTGGATCACCTTATAGCGGTGGTCGCGTTCGCTAAGAGCGTCGAGAAACTCCTCTGATCCATCAGCGCTGCCATCGTCAACAAATATTACTTCGAACGACCCGTTCGCAGCCTCCTCGAGCACCGGATGAACTCGTTCAAAGAGAACATCCAGATTCTCCTGCTCGTTGTAGACTGGGAAAACTACAGAGACTTCAGGTCGCATTACGAGGCATCCTTGATATTCCGTTTAACTGCGTCTTTGCCAACTTTCTCGATCATGTGTCGAGATAATAGCAAGTCCTTCTATGACAAACAGCCATAGAGGTGCTAATTCCATATCAACACACCGTGCTTCCTGGATCGGGGCAGTACAGGAACGATAGCGACCTGATCCATGGGACTCAAGAATCGTTGGAAATGTCGCATGGTGATCACTGACCAGGTCGCTACCGCTCCCTGTACTGACCCGATCCAAGTGCGCTCCCTGGATCAGAAATCTTGGGCCTCAACGCATAGACAACAAACTCCCCGTATTTCTCGCCGGCACTGCGCTCGTACCATCGATCTAAATTTGACAGGTCGTCGTTTGGTGAGACGACAGCGTATGACAGGATGGGATTAACCGCGAGAATAGAGTCAAACGATCTAACGAACGACCCGTACTCCTTCACTGCGTTGACGATTTCCTCCTCAGTGATTGGAGAAAAACTTGTTGCAAGCACCGGGTTGACACGATGTGGTCCAAACACCTCCCAACGTGCAGTGAAGTCATGGCGCAAAGCCTGCGCAAGCTGGTTCTCCTTAAATCCGCAATAGTAAAGATACTGAAAATATCTCGTCCTTTGTTCGACAGAATCAACGTTGGAGAATGTGTACAAGAACCGGGCCCACAAAACCGGGTTGTTCGAGACTGCGGGAAGGCTATTAGTTAAAAACCGATCAGTCGCAAACACCACTCCGCCACTAACATCTTTGCGCTTTAACTCTTCCGACACGCCGCGAACCTCGTCGAGACGAATATTCGAACTGCCCATCAGCCGAATATTGAATGCTGATAGCAATATGGCTATACCAACGCCCGCCACCGCCAGGTAGACCATGATTCGGTTGAGAATTTTCGGTCGCAAAATTCCCAGAGCGAGAAAAAAAGCAATTACTACCCAATAGTTCGCAATGAATTCTTCGTAGTGGAACGGCTGTAAGGATTTTCCAGTTACAATTTGCTGATTGAACACGAGAAATGGTGCTATCGCAAAAGAAAGTGTGAATAAAATGTTTGGCTGATCGTACGACTTGATCTTTCGAATCATTTGATAAGCCAACAGACAAACAATCAAACCTCCATAAATCTCTGGTGCGCGGAACAGATCGGGTGCATGCGTGAGCTCCAATATCTGTCCAGTATCCATTGAACTTGCTCTATTACTCAGTAGCCATAGATACGGCACCAGGGCGGGGACTGCCACAACAGCGATTATTCCTGAAACTAAGCCCACCGTGACTCGATCTTCGGGTCTCGCAATGAACCACAGCGCTAAAAGAGTAAAAATCCAAGCCACTGTTGCTGTCCATAGAAAGAAGTAAGAGTAAATGAGCAGAGCAAGACTCAACCCAGCCAGGATGGCCCAGGTAACGTTTCTTGTAAGCGCGCGCCAAAGAAACAATGCGAGCGCAAGAGCTATGGGAAAAGGTAACGCCGGAATGTAGCGGCGAAGGAAGGGAAATGGATCGTAACCTGTCTCCAGCCCATGAATGATTTGTATTGGACTGTGGGCAGCAACGGTACCCAGAGAAACGACACAAACTGCCCCAACAACTGCAAGTAATGTGTTTCCCGTCAATTCAAATAATAATTTCCAGACCGCTAGAACCGTCGCAAAAACAACAAGCGGAAGCAGTACGATGAAGGCTGTATCAACCGAAACATTAAGTAACCTCGAAGGAATTGCAACGGCGTATGGTGGGAGGAATTGAATAGAGAAGAGTGTTTCGAACGATCCGTTATCTAGCCCTGTAAAAGGATCGTTTCGACGCGGTCGACCATCAATGAGAGCATTCGTATACGCCTGGTAAGCCAATTCATCGGGATCCAGTAGCGCGCACGAGCCGTTCCATTCTGAACCGCGAACATACCAAAGGTGGAACTGAGGAATTAAGGTGATTACAGCGAGGACGAAAGCTGCCAGTAATACCACTCTCAAATCAAGATGGGTATCCTTATCGTTGTTTCGGACGGAAACCGCCTTTCGGCCTAAAACCGCCTCTTTCGAAGTTTGTTGAAGTCGGGGGGGCGGCACTAGCCTTGACGGTCTCCCTGTCGTGAAGCATATTGCCGCCCGGTCGGGGCTGAAAACCTGCGATTTGTGTGTTGGCTCCTACAAACGCCGAAAAGATCTTGCTTCCGCGAAGGACGGCTTCGTCGCCCTTCTTGAGTCCCCATATCAAAGCAACTGGAGAGCTGTAGGGAAAAATTAGAGCACCGGTTGCAACTGCACCCCCGGCAATGGCGGCACTGCGACTCTTGCCATGTTGTTTACCCGCGAGTTGAATCGGAATCCGCGTCCCGTCGATGCCAACCACGTACTGCAATTCCCAGGCGAGCATGCCGGGCCGTCCCCATCCGCGCGCTCGTTGAACCTTAACCACGCGAGCTCGCGCCACCGCGCCTCGTTCGATTGCTAAAACCCCATTAACGAAGACTCTCTTTGTGGTGAGAAAAGTTATCTCGCTGCCCACTTTCACGTTTGCCGACGAAACAGCGCGCGCTGTCTCCACCTCGATCGTGGTGCCCGCGGGAATCTGCACCGGCGATAACTGCGTGTTCTTCAAATCGACGAGCGAAAGAGCTGGAGGACCAACCGGGGCCACCTTCATTGCCGCTAAAACATTGTCCGGAACGCCTCGTCTCTTCAAGTCGCGCAGCACGGGAGGAAATACGTCGAAATTACAGGACGAAGTCAGGATTTTGCCGATGATTATTTCGGGCGCAACTTTGTCCTCTACCAGGCGCAATACGTCGCGATTGGTTAACAGGTTAAGTTGCGTTGCGGCACGTTCTTCGTCCTGGCCCAGTGCTGCCGAGCAATTGGTTAAAAAGAGAAACAGAAATGCGAGCTTCAACCAACGCTTTGCTTTCATGGCTTACTCCAAGCGACGGACCGGAAGGGACAACCTTACCAGCAACGGCTCAGCAACAGATATGCCGGGGGAAAAGAGACGGAGATTGCTGAGTTTTTGTGTTTTGAGCCTGCGCTATTTGACGACAAGTGCTCGCCAGCGAGCACTTCAAGTCGCGGCTGTCAGTACCACCTGCGATAGCGGGTGGGTCAACGATCAGCATGCAAGAGATGGCAATGGATTTTGAATCTGGAGGTTGACCCAACCGCTCTCGCAGGTGGTACTGACCTCCTCCACGCTACCTTTTTCCCGCTGCCTGGGCCTTTGCCGATCCCTGCCCGAACGATTCCTTGCTTCCCGAGAGCAACTGCATGCCATCCAGGTCTTCTTCCTGAATGAACCTGACTGCCATCACGCCGTACTGCTTCAACCGGCGATACAGCTTGCTGCGGTCGATTCCAAGGGCTGCAGCGGCGCGTACCTGGTTGCCGCCAAACTGCTGCAACACTGAAAGAATGTAGCGCTTCTCGATCTCAGCCAGCGGAACCGTGTCGTTCATGTAGGCCTCAAGCACCTGCCGGAAGTTGTCGGCGCTCGCCTGCTCTTGCGCGCTCAAAATCTCGGGCGGCAAATCCGCCACTCCTAACTCATCTTCGAGTCCGATGGCCAGCGCATACTCGATCGTGTTTTCGAGTTCACGAACGTTGCCCGGCCAGGGATACTCGCAAAGAGCACGCATCGCTTCCGCCGTGAAGTTTCTAAGCGGCAGACCGTTTCTCTCCGATTTCACGCGCAGGAAATGCTCGACCAACAACCTTACGTCGTCACCACGCGTGCAGAGTTCGGGCACGTGCAATGGCAACACTCGCAAGCGGTAGTAAAGGTCAGGACGAAAACGACCTTCGGCGACTGCTTGCGCCAGATCACAATTGGTGGCGGAGATGATACGCACGTCGATCGCAATGTTGGCGCGAGCGCCGATGCGGCGGACAGTGCGTTCCTGCAATACGCGCAATAACTTTGCCTGGGCGGAAAGATTCAGCGCGTCAACCTCGTCGAGAAAGAGCGTGCCGCCGGAAGCTTTTTCAAAGAGACCGCTTCGGTTTTCGTGCGCGCCGGTGAAGGTGCCACGCTGGTGACCGAAGAGTTCGGCTTCGATGAGTGTTTCCGGGATGGCGGAGCAATTGATATCGACGAAGGCGTTATTGCGCCGTGGGCTCATGTCGTGGATCGCGCGGGCGGCAAGTTCTTTGCCGGTTCCAGTCGCGCCCGTAATGAGCACCGAAGCGTCCGTTGGCGCGACGCGTTCGATCACGGAGAAGAGTTTCCTCATCACCGGCGATTGGCCGATGAGAGTGGGAGTTTTTGTACCGCTTGTTCTGGGAGTTTCCTGCTTGTTGATTGCTATCGCGCTGGACCTTGCGTTGGCGGACCAATCATCGATAGTTGTGGGAGTTGCTAGGGGCATCAATTAACTAACTCCTAAGGTTTTGGGGGCTCTCAATTCACCTGCATTTTCTGAGTCTCCGCTGGAATCAACCTCGGGAGCACTCCTTTCAAACTGAAATAACAAAACGCGTAAACGAGTTGATGTTCCGATTTGCCTCAGTCAAACGTCTAAATCACGCGACATTCACTGTTGCTCGTATGGTTTACACTCCAGCCCCCAGGGGGCTACGTAGTGTTGCTTGTTGATTGTTGAGAAGGGACGAACGAGACCTTAAAGGTTTTAAGTAAAGCTCAGGATCTTGCTAACTCGCGAGTCCTTCGTTGCCAGTACCAGACATGTGGATCCGCGACCCCGCTCGCAACTCAGGGGCCATCAGTCGATCATAGTTAAAACTTGCACAATTCCTCTGTAATTCGCGGTAAAAAATGTTTTCCACGGTTTGATTGTCCAGCATCTGGACGCCCGTTTCTAGAATTGGGAATTTTCTGAGACCATTTCTCGCTGGAAGAGGCCCAACATTACATCTTTATTTCATTCGCACGAAAAATGAGGCGTCACTATGAGGGTCACTTCAGGCAGACGTCTGTGCGTTTGCAGACATAGAGCAATTATTTTTTGTTTAATATGAACATCTTCGTTATCAATGCGCTCGTGAGTTTTTTTGCCGCACTCGTGCTGCACGAGCTCGGACATTATTTCGCAGCGCGCTTGTGCGGGGTGCCAATCAAGCAGGCGGGAATCGGTTGGGGACCGAAGCTGTTCGGCGTTCGGGTGAGCAGAGTTGAGTGTCAGGTGCGCTTGCTTCCGATCGGCGCTTACGTGCGGATGGACATGGCGGCCTTACAACGTCGTCCACTGATGCAGCAGTTGTTTGTACTCG
>JAICQI010000933.1 GCA_025937955.1 Pyrinomonadaceae bacterium | reverse complement strand
GTTGAAATCCAGCTTCATATCGGTGGGCGTGTTGTAGACGGGATTGCCACCAAGGATCACTAACAATTCAACGCGTCCCCCATCGATATCCTCGAGGAGTTTCCGCAGCGACTCTTTTTGTTCTTCTGAACGAACTTCGAGCGGATCGGTATAGAAAACCGTCTTGCCAACATTACCCAGCGCATTGTTCAGCGCGTGCGCGATGGCATGAATGATGGGCGGCTGGCCATCACCGGCGAGCACGATGCTGGCGCCTCGATGCTGTTGCAGATCGCGAACCAGTGGCTCAATCCATGGCAGATTCACACTCGCAGTTCCCTCGGGCGACGGAAAGACGCCTGCCGCGATCGATTTTGCGATTGCTTCGAGCTCACTCGGTTTGACTTCCCACGTGTGATCAGCCATCGCGCCAGTGTTCGACGGCGTAGTCTCAACCACGTAAAGACGATTCATCTCCCGGTTGGTCTCGGTGACACGGCGGCGCGCGATGAACTCGCGTGAATAGCGCAGGTAACCCGGGAACGTCGGCGAGAGAAAGTCGCAATCGAGAGAAAGAACCCGCTGCGCGAGATCGAAACGATAGGTCGTGTTAACTGGTTGACCGAAAGCGGCAACTGCACCGGCGCGAGCATTATCGCGATTGGCAGGCTCATACTGGTGCCACGTTGCCTGCGGCAGCGTCCTGAGCAGTTCCTGCATTTGCGCGCCAAGTGTTGGAGAGATGATCGATTCGGTCAGGAAACGAATGCCTGCGCCTTGTTTCGCCTTTTGTTCGTCGAGCTTTGAACGCATCTCGCCGACAAACGCCGTCCAGGTGCGAATATCCTCACGAAATGTCAGGATTTGCGATCGATCGGGATCGTAAAGATCCAGGATCGATGCTTGAGTGAAGATGTCGGTAGCACTCGAACCACGCGGATCGCGATAAGGGTCTTCCGCCGGAAAATCCAAAGGGCGATTGTTCGGGTGGTCCGGATTGCCTTCGATCTTCGTCGGGCGGCCTTCGTTAGTGCGCACCAGCACCGGCGTCGCCGCGCCAAACAAGGGCGCCGCAGTCGCAAAGAAAAGCGATTTGCCGGGAACCTGATCTTCCGGCTGGTTGACGTGGGGAACGATCTTCTCCGGCGGCTGAAAAACGCAACCACTCAAGCCCGCCAACGCCAGCGACGCACCCATCAACTTGATAAACGTGCGACGTTCGATCGGATCATGAAACCCTTCCGCTTGTTGCGGAAACTCGCGCGCCACGAATTCACGAAATACCGGGCTGTCAGACAACTCCTCGAGGCTGCGCCAATACTTCTTGCCACCGCGCGGCGCTTCATCATCCTGTAGCGAAAGGATGTGGTCGCGCATCAGTTTGAAATTTATGTGGCCGCTATTGTGGCCGCTATTACTCATTGGCTTTATCGCTCATTGCAACGTTCTACCGGTGGCAAGTGGAACAGCTTTCGAGTACCCGTCTTCCCTGGATCCGATACTGGGCCTTCAATTGGAATCCTTCGTTTAACTCTTCTGCCGTCTTGTTCTCAGGCCGCCACTCCATGTTGAAAATCTCGGTGACCGGGCGCACAAACCTTTCCGGCTCGCGATGACACTCCAAACACCACTCCATCTGCAGCGTGGCTGCCTGATAGAGGATTGGCATGTCGTCGATCCGGCCGTGACACGTCGAACAACCGACGCCTTTCTTAACGTGAATGCTGTGATTGAAGTACGCGTAGTCCGGCAGGTCGTGTACGCGTATCCATTCGATCGGCTTGCCGGTGCGGAAACTCGCGCGCACCGGTTCGAGGTATGGACTATCCGCCCAGATCTGTTTGTGACAGCTCATGCACGTCGAAGTTGAAGGCATGCCCGCGGAAGAAGACGTTTCCACAGACGTGTGACAGTAACGGCAGTCGATGCCGTCGTCGCCGACGTGATGTTTATGACTGAATTGGACCGGTTGCTGGCGTTCGACCCATTGGCCGGTGTTCCAGGAGGAACGATTTAGCTCAACAGCAACCCACAGCAGCGCAACAATAATGAAGACAGCGCCATAAATCGTAATTTTCGCCAGCGCGTTAGTGCTGTGT
>JAICQI010000381.1 GCA_025937955.1 Pyrinomonadaceae bacterium | reverse complement strand
TCCCACGAACTAATGCGCGTTTTGAACGACGGGCGGCCACGGAGTGCCACCCCTACAATTTCTGCGGAGGTATTATG
This sequence comes from Pyrinomonadaceae bacterium, assembly GCA_025937955.1. Classification (GTDB taxonomy): domain Bacteria; phylum Acidobacteriota; class Blastocatellia; order Pyrinomonadales; family Pyrinomonadaceae; genus PSRF01. Next base: position 5,991 of record JAICQI010000381.1, on the reverse strand, counting down.
AAGAAACGACATCACTTAAGTGTTTGCGTTTTGGTGGCTTTAGTCGCTTTAGGCGTCATGGGACAGGCGCCGACCGAGCCCGTCGTGCCTAAGAAGGATGTTTCGCAACCGCCTGTTCCCGGGCAAGCTGCGAGTGGCCCACATGAGATGACCGCCGCTGACGTGGAAACGTTTCTCGATGGACTGGTTCCACTACAAATCAATCAGGACGACATCGCCGGCGTCACGATCTCGGTAGTCAAAGATGGCAAGCTGCTTTTCGCGAAAGGTTATGGCTATGCCGACGTCGAAAAGAAGAAACCAGTATCGCCGCAGGAGACTCTGTTTCGACCCGGTTCGATTTCAAAACTCTTCACCTGGACCGCGGTCATGCAGTTGTACGAACAGGGCAAACTCGATCTCGATCGCGACGTCAACGAATATCTCGATTACAAGATTCCGGACGCGTTTGGTAAGCCCATCACCTTAAAAAACATCCTGAGTCACACGCCGGGCTTTGAAGAGCAGATCAAAGACCTGTTCCTCGTCGACTCCACAAAACCCAACCTCGGCCAATATCTCAAAACGCACATTCCGGCTCGCATTTATCCTCCCGGAACGGTTCCAGCGTATTCGAATTACGCCACCGCAGTCGCGGGATACATTGTCGAGCGCGTTTCGGGCCGTCCGTTTGATGAATATGTGGCTGAGAACATTCTCAAGCCGTTGAACATGACGCGCTCGACGTTTACGCAACCACTGCCTGCAGATCTGGCTCCGTTAATGTCGAACGGTTACCGCCTGGGCTCCGACGCGCCGGGAACGTTTGAAGTTATCAATGCATTTCCCGCCGGGAGTTTGAGTAGCAGTGCTACGGACATGGCCCAGTTCATGATGGCGCATCTTGCTGAAGGTCAGTTGGGCAACGCCCGGATACTCAAGCCTGAGACCGCGCGCCTGATGCACAGCCGCTTGTTCGCTCTCGACGACAACGCGAATGCGATGTGTTACGGGTTCTATGAAGAATCACGCAACGGACATCGAATCATCGGACACGGCGGCGATACGATCTACTTCCATAGCGATCTCCACCTGGTATTGGACCAGAAGCTCGGCTTCTTTGTGTCGTACAACAGTGGCGGGCGTAGCAGCGGCGGCTCGGGAAGATTGAATCTCTGGCATGCGTTTCTCAATCGTTACTATCCTTACACAGCATCCGCTACAGCTTCTGCGACTGCTAAAGACGACGCTAAAGCGGCCTCAGGCACGTACATCCTGAGCAGACGTGCCGAAAATTCGTTTCTGAAGACGGCATCGCTGATTAGTCAATTCACTGTGTCGCCGGTTGGAGATGGCGACATCGAGATCCCGCAGTTGACCGGTGCAAACGGTAAACCGAAGCGCTGGCAGGCAGTTGGTCCGATGACGTTTCTCGAGCGTGACGGTCATGACAAACTCATCTTCAAACCGGACCAGAGCGGGCGTATGCAGATGGTCCTGCCGTACCCGTTCTTCATAGGCGAACGGGCAGGCTCGCTGCAAAACGGAAAACTTCTCCTGACGGTGCTGGGAATCTCGCTGGGCCTGATGTTGCTGACGTTGATACTGTGGCCCGTGGCGTGGGGAGTGCGCAAACATTACGGGCGCACGTTGGAATTAACTCCAACCGAACGATTATTACGCATACTGGTGCGAATCGTCTTTGTGTTGGATCTGGTTTTCATTGGAGCGCTGTTCGGTCTTACAATGTACGGCCTTACTCATCTCGAGATCTTCAGCGATCAAGGGAACAAGTGGTTTCGCCTGATTCAGATCGTTGGTGTTCTGGGCGCGATTGGAACGCTGGCCGTTTTTGTTAATATGGTGCTCGCCTGGATTAGCAAACGAAGGCGCATTTGGGGCAAACTACAGGCAACGTTAATGCTGCTCGCGTGCCTCGGCGTTTTATGGTTCGCTTTCGCGGGCAACCTCTTGCGCTTCAGTTCTACTTATTAACTACAAGGCGTCACACCAGTGAAGACCATGCAAGGTACGGCCCAAATGGAAACGACAGTAAGAATCCAACCTGAAATCAGAACGATCACACGAATGGTCCCGCCCAGTGGCAACCTGGTCCAGGGACAATCAGAGCTCGCGATTAGCCCGCAGTTGGCGCACGCGGCGGATCGGTTAATCAGCGAGAGTAAGAATCATTACAGCCCGGCGGAGGGCGTCGGCCCGTTACGCGAAGCCGTGGCGCAGAAGATTGCGCGCTTCAATAATATCCAGGTCGATCCGAATGCGACCCCGTTGGAGCTCTTGATTACGCCGGGCGCCACAGCGGCGCTCATTGCGATCGCGCACACTCATCTCGTCGATCACTCGGCGCTGGTTTTTGAACCGTACTATCCGTATCACCGTCGCATACTTGATGAACTTGGTGGACATACGAATGTGTTTCCGTTGCGCGGTGAGAATCTGGAGCTCGATGTGGACGAGCTGCGCGCGCGTTGTCGCGAGTGGAAGGATCGTTCGGAGTTTCCGTTGAAGGCGATTATTGCGTGCAGTCCCGCGAATCCGACGGGGAAGGTGTTCACCGCTGCGGAGCTCGAAGGAATCGCGTCGGTCTGTCAGGAACTGGATCTGCTCTGCATTGCGGATGAGGTGTACGAGCATTACGTTGTAGGTGACAAAACGCACACGTCTATAGCGACGCTGGATGGAATGTGGGATCGCACGATTACGGTCAACTCGTTTTCGAAGTCGTGGAATATTTCGGGTTGGCGCCTCGGTTATGTCTACGGCACGTCGAAACTGATAGCGCCGCTCAATAACAGTAATAATGTCTTTTATGTCTGTTCGCCGACGCCGCTGCAACTGGGGCTGGCGGAAGTGTTGATGGCAGATCCGGATTACTACATCCGGCTGCGTGAGAAATTCTCGGAGAAGCGGCGTGGGGCAGTCGAGGCGCTGGTCAACGCCGGATTCAAGATTTACGATTCCGGATCGGCGTTCTACGTGTGGGCCCGAATTCCCGATGGCTACGCAGACGCGATTGCCTTCAACGACATGTTGATTAGCAAGGGAGTGGCCGGTGTTCCCGGAGGCGCATTCGCCGACAGCGACGAACACGACAAATACATGCGCCTCTGTATCGCCCGCGAGGACGACATCCTCCACGGCGCGTTAAAGAAGATTCAAGACGCCCTTCTGTAAATTCGATATGAAAGTACGAACGCTCGCTGCTGCTGTGGCGGTCAGTTTGTTGCTGGCCGCAACCGCACTCGCTCAAACAGCCAAACCTGCTCCGGCGCCGCTCGAATGGCGGCCACTTCTCGGCGAATACGTTAATAATGAGAAGACGCTCATCATCCTCGAAAACGGAGGCAAACTCTACGGGCTACTCAAACAAACCCCGCCTGGTCCAATGCAGGAGGTTCCGGAGAATGTGTTCTACCGCGACCGAGAGGGAAAGGTCTCGCACCTCAAACTCGATGGCGTAATTTACACGCGCAAACCACTTGGACCGGAAGAAGGTGCGACGCAACTGAAGGTTGAGCCGGTCCGGCCGGTGAAGACGTTGATCAAGCAAGCGCTTGCTGCCACGCCGCCAACAGAATCCGGAGACTTTCTGCCCACGGATCTCGTCGAGTTGAGGAAACTCGATCCCAAGATCAAACTCGATGTGCGCTACGCCACTTCGAACAATCTATTCGGCACCACCTTCTACTCTCAGCCACGCGCTTTTCTCCAACGCGCGCCGGCGGAAGCGCTCGTCCGCGTACATCGCAAACTGAAAGCGTCTGGCTACGGGCTACTCGTTCACGATGGCTACCGGCCGTGGTACGTGACGAAGGTGTTTTGGGATGCCACGCCGCAAGATAAAAAACTCTTCGTCGCCGATCCGTCGAAAGGCTCGCGACACAATCGCGGCGCGGCAGTGGACTTGTCACTCTACGATCTCAAAAGCGGAAGACCGGTAGAGATGGTGAGCACCTACGACGAAACGACCGATCGCGCTTATCCTAATTATCCAGGCGGCACGTCGCTGCAACGCTGGCATCGCGAGCTTCTGCGCGCGGCGATGGAAGCGGAAGGATTCACCGTCTACGAAGCCGAGTGGTGGCACTTCGATTACAAAGACTGGCAACGCTACCGCATCGGCAACGAACGCTTCGAGGATCTTAGTGACAAATGATCCGGAAAGATGCCACGGGCTTGTACCGTGGAGTTTCACGATATTTGCTACACCCCAGCTTAAAAAGATCTGCTTGGATGCCACGGCCTTGCGCCGTGGAGGTTCACGCTCGCAGCTATGTAGCCTCGAACGTGAAAACTCCACGGGACAAGCCCGTGGCATCTGGGATTGGGTTTTCAGTATTTGTTAGCTGCGAACGTGAAAACTCCACGGGACAAGCCCGTGGCATCACTTAGCTAAGCGGAACGCGGCCATCTCTTCGGCGTTGCGCACCAGCAGGATGTCGCCTGCGAGCACTGGATGGTTCCACGTCTTTCCTTGAATCGCTGCGATCTTCGCGCGTTCCGTGAATTGATCGGGTGTCGCTCCGACCAGCGCCAGCTCACCTTCCTCAGACAGCACCAACAGCAAATCCTGATCGGGCAGCAACACGAGCTGGCCGTTGCCGTACCGCCCACCCTTCCACTTGCGCTCGCCGTTCTTTAGATCGATGCACGCGAGAATGCGTCCGTCGAAACCGAATGCGTAACCTTTATGGATCACAAAGTCGTTGAAGTAAGGCTTCAGGCTGTTCGCGGTCCAGCGCTCCGTGACATTCCAGCCACTCGCGTTATGGCTGACCGAGATACGGCGCGTGCCGTTTTCCTGACTGGTGAGCAGAATGTCGCCTTCCGCAGTCAGTGCCGGTTGCACCATGAAATTACTCGACCATTTGTGTTCCCAAAGTTGTTTGCCGTCGGCAACGGAGACGCTGGTCACACCGGCTCCGCTGACGAGCAGCACTTGCGCGATGCCATCGATCGTGACGAGATGCGGTGAGCTGTAGCTGCCGCCCCGTGCTGGTCCGAGCCAGCGACGGTTGCCGGTAGCGGAGTCGTAAGCGACGAGCTGACCGGAAGCGGCAATGACAACCATGTCGCCGATCACTAAAGGCGAGCTCGAGAAGCCCCAGAACGGGATCTCTGTGTTGGTTTCAGTCGCAACGTTACGCGACCAGACTACTGCGCCATTGTTGGCATCGAGTGCGTTGAGAATTCCGGTGGCGCCGAAAGTGTAGACGCGACCGTTACTGAGCGTCGGTGTGGCGCGTGGACCAGCGCCGGCGTTTGCTTCGAAAAAGCGCGCCGCATCCTGGTGGGTCCAAACAGGTTGACCAGTCGTCGCCTTGTAGCACGAGACGATCTCGTTTTCGCCGCGTTGCTCCTGTGTGTAGACGAGGTCGCCATTGACAGCAAAGGACGACCAGCCTGGGCCAACCGGACGGCGCCACAGTTGCACCGGAGGTTTGCCGGACCAGTCAGTCTCGATCGTCACGCCGCGCACGACGCCGTCGCGCTTTGGTCCACGAAAGCCAGGCCACGCCGCTCGCGTTTCGACAGGTGCGGAAGCTTTGGAGGCTTCTGGTGCTATCGAAGCTGTTGGTGACGCGGCGGGAGTGGCAGCGGCTGGTGCGACGGAAGCTGCCGGCGCGGGAGCTGCGGGCGCCGCCGTCTCGTTTGAAGATTGGGCCAGCAATCGTTCTTCGGGGCTTGCCGCCCAGCGCCAGCCAAAAGTCGCCTGGTGATCCCCATTAATACCGTCTTGTCTTACTAACAACCACGCTCCACACGCGATCAGGATCGTCGCCACCATCGTTGCGTGACGCACTCGATCGGACATTCGACGCGTGACCACAGCCCAGGTGACGAAGGCGAGCGACAAAAACGGAAGGACGTAGGCGAGTAACCATCCGAGCCACATCGACTCGTGCCTGAGCAACCAGGTGCCGGCCAGTGCCAGCGCCATTAGCCCGAGAGCCTCGAGACGTTCGCGCCAACGTGCGCGACTGAAGAATG